>NZ_MUFO01000001.1:0-230174 GCF_001995345.1 Salinivibrio sp. IB872
ATGCCTGATAATGCTGATATAAAACAATTATTTAATGTCCTCCTTACTCTTTTCTCGCGAGTGAGCCTTGGCAACATAACACTATTTACACTGTAAATAACGCTCATCACCTGTCTACACCCTGAACAAAAAGTGACTTTGCTCACATAATTATTGCGATTTTATGAATCCCGCCGTAATATCCGTTGCGACGGACAAATTAATGAGACTAACGTCACAGTTGTGCCGCTAGCGTTTCCCATCGGACGGACTATTTGTATTCGAGCATCTGAGGTTGATATGAAATTGGCACAGGTTTCATCCCCCGTTCGGACCGTGTTTCATGGTGCCGGGCAATTCCTAGCCATTGCGCTTTATTTTGCGGCTATCGCTGGCATTATTCATTACAGCGTCGCCGCCCATAACGTTGCCTCTGAGGCGTCACTGATTGAGCTTTCCCAGCTTATATTACTCGCCGCGTCCGTATTTACTTTTCGACGAATCGCCCATGTACATTGCGCATACAGCTCGGCAGCGTCGCTAATGAGCGCCTTTTTCTTAGTCCTGATGATCCGTGAGCTTGATGCAACATTAGACATGGTTTTCCACGGTTTTTGGAAAATCCCGGCGCTCACCGTCACGGCACTCGCTCTCTGGCCAGCAGCCAAAAACTGGCGTGAAACAGCTGAGAGTCTGGCAAGGATCGTCACATCTAAATTCGCTCCCGTACTGATGGTCGCCTTAGCGCTGTTACTCGTTTACTCGCGTTTGTTTGGCATGGGCGTGCTTTGGGAGCAAGCGATGGGCGCCAACTACGTGCGTGATGTGAAAAGCATTGCGGAAGAAAGCACTGAGCTGATGGCGTATGCCATGATTTGGCTCGCGGCACTCGGCTATTGGTTTGAAGCACGTCGCGCCCAAACGATCGGCGAGACGCAATTATCTCACCCTGTATCTGAGAACGACCTTTCGCTGTAACCGCAATAAACCTAAGCGGAATAAGCGACACAAAATGTCAGCGGCCAATGGGTCGCTTTTTTTATGTTTGCTTAAACACCAAACTGATGAGCTAGCTAGACGACCATGTCGGCGATAGTCGACATCCCGGCTTAATGCTATTATTAGTGTGAATAGATTGAGGAACTCATATATGGCTAAGTCGTTTTTCGCCTTGTTGGCGTTGTTATCATTTTGTGTGTATGCCCAACCCGAGTCCGATACCCCAGCTAACACGGGCCAAGTAGTGACCGAAAAAAACGAGTCTATTTGTAAAACCACTTTTAGTCGCGAGATGTTCAATCAGCAGATGACATTTAGCGATCAGGACAACGACAAAAAAGTGCGCCGTATTGCTGAGCGAAAAATTGCGGCGGCACGAGAGGCCTTTGCGGAAACCGGTAGCTACTGTAACGCGGCTGATGTGCTCCTCACCTTTGAACCTAAATCGCTATCCAGTAAAGATGGTGACGCACAGTTTCGAGAGTAAGTCATCATTTCCCACCTTATTCATTTGGCGTAAAAACACACAGAAACCAGACTGTGTTAGACTGTTTGCCAACATTTATTCAGGCAAAACACAAAACAGTTATGAAAAAAGTACTTTGCCTCGTCGCATTTAGTGTGATGTTATCCGGCTGTGATAACAGCGAGGTGGGCGATGTGAGTTTAGGCATGTTCACCATGAAAGATATCAAACTCAATCACTTGGTTGATCCTATCGTTACCGGCGTCACCTGCCATGTCGCGTCGGTAGAAGCCGACCTCAGCTTTGCCGATCCCAGCGACAGTGCGATCTCTTGTCGACAAACCGGTGAGATTACGCCCGAGATGATCGCACAAATTGATAAAAGCGACTCCGGTGAAGTAGTGTTCCGTAAATCAAAAAGTATCTTCTTTAAGTCGATGAAGATCCGTCGTATTTACGATGCCAAAAACCAAACTTTGATGTACCTGTCCTATTCCACCAAAGAAACCTCTGGCAGCTTTAAGCATAGCTTGTCGACCGTCCCGTTATGGGGAACCAAGGCGTATCAGTTATCGCCTCAAAAAGGCTAACAATTCACTGAATAAGCGGCTACCATAGCGGGCCAATAGACTAAAGATGCTCGCGATGAAAACGGTAGAATCTCGTATTGCGGCGTGGTTAGATGAAGTGGTTATCGGGTTAAACCTGTGTCCCTTTGCTGCCAAACCGCGCCGAAATCAACAAATCAAAATAGATATCTGCACCTCGTGTGACGACGCAGATATTCTCGAATCCGTATACCAAGCACTCACCGACTTGGCGCAGACGGATCCGGCGATCACAGACACGACCGTTCTCGTCGTCCCGAACGCACTCCACGATTTTGAACATTATCTTGATGTGCTGTCGATGGCCGAGAATCTTATCGACCATTTTGGTTGGCGAGGGACTTTCCAGCTCGCCAGCTTTCATCCGCAATATTGCTTTGATGGTTGTGAACCTGATGATGCAGAGAACCTCACCAATCGTGCGCCTTATCCGTGCTTTCACTTGATCCGTGAAGACAGTATGTCGCGAGCACTTGCACATTACGGTAAGGATCCAGAGGCGATTCCGGCGCGCAATATCGCCTGTGTCTCTGCACTCACTGCCTCTCAGCGAGCCGCGTTGTTTCCGTGGTTATCCACTGACGAAGACGCATAGACGACGCGCGTTTCACCCAAATCGCACTCCCCTAAACGCAAGGTTAACTTGTCCCCATTAGCAAGGGGACCAACCCCTTCAGGGGTGCCAGTAAACACCACATCCCCAGGACGTAGCGGGAAGGTATCACTCATATGTGCAATAAGTGGCACCACTGATGTCAGCATGTGTGCCGTATGGCCTTGCTGTCGGATTTCGCCATTAATCGCCAGTGAAAAGAAAACATCGTCCCAGTTCTTTGGGGTTGCCACAAAGGGGGTTATCAGCGCGCTGCCCGCAAATGCCTTTGCCCTCTCCCACGGCAACCCCTTTGCTTTTAGGTAACTTTGTTGGTCACGTCGTGTTAAATCCAGTCCCAACGCCATGGCCCCCAGACCTGATTGTACCTCCGACGGTGTTGCCTCATACAACGGCTGGGTGATCAGAACTGCCAGCTCGGTTTCAAAATGCACCGGCGCAAACTTCTCTGCCAACGTCAAAGAGTGACCAAGCGATTGGATCGTGCTTGGCGGCTTGATAAAAATCACCGGTTGTTCTGGAAGCGGATTATTGAGTTCCGCTGCATGCGCCGCGTAATTTCGCCCGACACAATAAACCTGTCCGACTGGGAGTGTGATCACATTCCCGTTTGTCCATTGGTGTTGATAGTCCATGTCCTTGTGGTTCCTTGGCGATTAAAAGTCGATCCCTGACCAATTTTGATAACGAATTAATACAGATTGCAAGACAGAGTTAGCATTTCAAGGGACGCTGACTTGTTGATTTTCAACTCAGCGCTAACGATAAAGCGAGGCACACAAGGGAGCCACTATGGAGCACTTTACCTTAGATGAACCAATTGCCTGCGTTATTTTTGACTGCGATGGCACCTTGGTTGATTCAGAGCAACTGTCTCACCAAGCCTTAGTCGCTACATTTGCGTCTTTCGGCGTGGCAATTGACTTGCAAGAATCATTGGATCATTTTGAGGGTGGCAAACTCACCGACGTGTTGCGCCAAACCTGTGAGCGCTACGCCGTGCAACTCCCTATCGACCAATTAGAACCCAGGTACCGTACCTTATGCCACCAGCTGTTTGAACAATCTTTACAGCCCACAGCAGGCATTGAAGAAGTGCTAAAAACACTGGCCTCCCAAGGCATCGAGATGTGTGTTGCCTCCAATGGGCCAACCGAAAAGATGGCGCATGCCTTAACCCTCACCGGCTTAATGCCTTATTTTGAAAACCGACTCTTTAGCGCCTTTGATACCAACAGCTGGAAACCTGCACCAGACTTGCTTCATTATGCTGCCATGAATATGGCATGCCCGTCTCAACAGTGCATTTTTATTGATGATACCAATCGCGGCATTCAAGCGGGTATTAACGCCAACATGCGCACCATACACTTTAACGCCAACCCAAACGCACTCACCACAACCCACCCATTGGTGCACCGTGAATATTCAGCCGAAGGGCTTAGGCAATTGTTTTCAAAGGCGTATGTGGCGATCTCACCGTGAATGGCTGCTCAGCGCAATTGCATGTTGGCGCCACCATTCTTCGTCGACACGAATGGCCTGTAATTGACCCGCGCGCTCAATCAACCAATGCCGCTCCAATTTCAATGCGGGTGTACCAACCGCTACATTGAGTGCCGCCATCGGCGCCCCTTCTAAGGCTTCCCAACGGCTGGTCCAGTGACATTGATGAATGGTTACATTGGCAGACAATTTCTCACTCATCGTCTGCTGCTGATGTTGTGGGTAATAGTCAGGTTGTAAGTAAGTGCGAACATACCCCACAGGTACGCCCACTGAAGAGACAACGCCTTCTGCTTGATAGATCGCACTAAAGGGTGGCAAGTGCATCTGTTGGCTCATTTCTGCACTGGCTAGCGTCGTCGTTTCTTTTTGAATAGCAAACTGTCCGCCTTGTGCGGCGAAATCAGTCGTCCAGTCTATCAAGTCACTGGGGTTATACCGCCAAGGATTCGGCGCAATAAACCAACCTCGCCGATCAAGCCGGTAGATACGCCCTTCTGCTTCTAAAACCGCGAGTGCTTCACGCAAAGTGACGCGCGTCGTGTGGAAGGCTTCCGCTAACTGCCGCTCTGACGGCAGCTTTTGCCCGGGGTCGAGTTGACCACTGTTGATTTGCTCTAAGAGTTGCTGGCGGATCGCCATAAACTGCATCATTGAATTAATACGCCTAGCCAAGGTTTGCGTTTCTTATGTGATCTTTCTCAACTTGCCTATTAAAACCTGACCTCAAGGTGCCAGAACTAGACACAGGTTAAGATAGAATCGCCAGTCTACTTGGAATTGCAAACAAGAACAAAAGATGTGCCAACGGATTAAGCAGGCTTTATCAAGGATTAGACCATGCCATACATTCACACTTTTCGTGTGTAGTTGGCTATTCGTTTCTCTCGCCTTGATGACCTCAAGTCACGCCGATGATAACCAGCTATCCGATTATTTTATCGAAACGTGGACCTCTGCAAGTGGCCTGCCTCACAATAGCATTAACGCGATTGAACAAACCACAGATGGCTACCTGTGGTTCGCAACGTGGGAAGGTATTGCCCGTTATAACGGGCTAGAGTTTGTTCTTTTCGATCGTGGCCCCAAAACCCAAATGCAAGATTCCGGCACCCGCGCACTCGCGGTTGGTCCCAAAAATGAGCTCTACGCGGGTGGCGCACGTGGCAGTGTCGTGATGCGACAAGGGTTTTCATGGCACGCTTTACCGACTGCACCCAGTTTAGTGAATGATATTCTACGTGACGCTGACGGCGGCCTCTGGCTCGCTATCGAAGGCATGGGCGTTGTCTATTACTCGGCTGAACAGTTGCAAATGCCTACTCCCCGGCCCACACACTTTATCGAGACAATCAGTAGTTATCGTCTCGCGTTAGCGCCCAACAAGCATATCTATGCCGCTACAGAGAAAGGGGTTTATCTCTTGTCGGCGCAGCAGGGTGCCACGCCCATCTCTCATCATAACTTGTTCGAAAAAGTGTTCTACGTCGCCACGGCTAACGATGGTGCTCTTCTCGTCGGCTCTGAGCATGGCGCTTGGCGCTATCAACAACAGCGGTGGACACCTCTCGATGGCGCCTTGCTTAACCAAGCCGTCACTCTGGTAGAGCAAGACAGTCAGGGGGCTTATTGGTTTGGCACGCTGAGCCGTGGCGTCGCCCACCTGAGCGATGGCGAACTCGACTTTCTCGACAATCATCGAGGGCTGCCGAACAATCGCATTTTATCTTGGTTTGAAGACAGCGAAGGCAGTATTTGGATTGGCACTAACGGCGGGGTCATGCGTTTACGCTATGCCCCCTTTGTCACCCTGACCGCAGACCAAGGGTTAGCAGGAAATTACGTGCGTACCGTCTTAGCAGGCCAAGACCATCACGTTTGGGTAGGCGCGAGTGAGGGGCTTAGCCAGATAGATACACAGCGTGGTAGTGCTCAAATACTAACGGATAATGTGTCGGTGCTCAGTCTTGCCCACCGCCGTCAAGGTGGACTCTGGGTGGGAACCTATCAGCATGGACTCCAGGTTTGGCAAAACGGCACGCTGCATACGCCGCGCGGCATCAACGGCCACTTGCCAGATGATGAAGTCCGAGCGATTTTAGAAAGGCCTGATAACACCTTATGGGTTGGTACTCCTCGCGGATTGGCAAAGCTCAATCAGGGGACCCTAGCCCAGCTTTATGATAGTCAGAATAGCGATATGCCCGGCAGTTATGTCATGGCATTGGCGAGCGACGAACAAGGTAAAGTCTGGGTAGGGACCGGACGCGGGGTCAGTTATATTGAAGCGGGTCAACTCCACACACTTGACCTCTCACAACAAGAGCAAGCTCAGTATGTCTTCGGCTTTTATATTGAGCCGGGATTTGTTTGGATGGCAACCGACCGGGGCGTGATTCGTTACTCGCAAACCGATGGAAGCCTTGCGCTTGTTGGTCGTCCACAGGGGCTACCGATCGATAAATTTTTCCAAATCATCAAAGATGATAGCGATAATTTTTGGTTGTCGAGTAACCGTGGTATTTGGCGCATTAACTATCAACAAGCGCATCAAGTGGCCGACGGTACGCGCCAACGCATCGACTTTGAGCATTATGATCAAAGCGATGGCATGGCGAATAACCAAGCCAATGGCGGCTCGTCACCCGCAGCGACGATAACACCAAACGGCACCTTACTATTTGCAACCGCCAAAGGCGTGGCCAGTGTAAGTCCGGATAGAATTGCGCGATTGCTCAGTCGCCCACTGCCTATTGTGATGCAGCAAGTCCAATTTGATGGTAAAGATATTAACCCCGAAGCCAATGATATCGCGCCAGCGGGTACCAATCGCGTCCTCTTTTCTTACGCTGCGCTCGGCTATTCGATGCCAGAACAAATCCAATATCGCACCCAGTTGGAGGGGTTTGAGCTTGATTGGGCCTACCGGCACGAGAGTCATGATGCGGAATACACTAACCTGTCGCCGGGGGTTTATACCTTTAAAGTGAGTGCTCGCTACCCTTATGGGGAGTGGAGTGACGATGTATTGCGTTACCAATTCACCTTAGAGCCTTCGTTGTGGCAACGTTCGGACATACGCGCACTTGGCTTTTTTCTTTTTGTGAGCGCAGCGTACGGCATCTTTTTATGGCGTATTCAACGCTTACAACAAAAGCAATTGCAGCTGAAAGCCCTGGTCAAAGAGAAAACGCAGGCGCTGCAAGCGCAAGCCGATGACTTTGAGCGGTTATCCAAAGAAGACCCTCTCACCGGGCTGGCGAATCGTCGTGCGTTTGATGAATATTGGCACCGTGCCTTTGACCAAGCACGTGAATCGGGCGAGACATTGCAGGTCGCGATTCTGGATATTGACCACTTCAAACGGATTAATGATCATTACTCCCACTTAGTGGGCGATCTGATTATTCAGCGTGTTGGCGCGTTTTTAAATCAAGAACAAAAACACTTACGCCATGTGGCACGCTGGGGAGGCGAGGAGTTTACTCTGCTGTTTGCTGGCAGCGTTGCCGACGGATTCAGCTATTTTGACCACCTGCGTCGCCAAATCGCAACGTTAGACCTGTCTGATATTGACACCACGCTCTCGATTACGGTCAGCATTGGCATGGCGGGTAATCAGCAAGCCAGTGACTATGTCGATGGGCTCAAACGCGCCGATCAGGCGCTGTACAAAGCGAAACGCGATGGCCGCAATTGTGTCCGCCAAAGCAAGAGTGAGTCGACTGCTCTGTAAAGCGATGAGATCAAAAAAGGGAGCGTTTGACGCTCCCTGGTTCATGGTTCATGGTTCATGGTTCATTACAGTCTCATGCCGTCAACGATTACGCCATGGTATCTAGGCTTTTCTCGTATCCTTCAAATTGCTTAGAGACAGACTCGCTTGGACCACCGGTCAGTTTACTGATGATGATCGCACCTAGGCCGGCCAAGAAGAAACCTGGGACGATTTCATACAAATCATAGATGCCACCCGACATCTGCTTCCAAACAACCACGGTGATACCACCAATCAAGATGGCAGCAAGTGCACCGTTACGGTTCATTCCACGCCAGAAAAGGCTCAGGAGCAAGGCCGGACCGAAGGCAGCACCAAAGCCTGCCCACGCATAAGAGACCAAGCCGAGTACCGAACTGTCTGGATCCATCGCAAGCCCCAGCGCAATCGCAGAAAGCAAGATCACAGCACCACGACCTACCATCACCACTTCTTGTGTGGACGCGTCAGGACGGAATACTTGCTTATAGAAATCCTCTGCCAATGCCGATGAAGAAACCAGTAGCTGTGAATCGGCGGTACTCATGATCGCAGCCAAAATAGCAGCTAACAGAATACCCGCAATGACGGGATGGAAAGCAGCATTCACCAACAGCATGAAAATTTTCTCGCCGTCTTTCAGATCACCGGTCATGTCATTTTGTACGTACAAAATCCCAACCAAACCGATCAACACCGCACCAAACATCGACAACGCAGACCAACCCACCGCAATGCGACGCGCTGTGGTGATGTCTTTGTTTGAACGCGTCGCTTGGAAACGGGCCAAGATATGAGGCTGACCAAAGTAGCCCAAGCCCCAAGCAGCTAATGAGATGATGCTAATCCACGTCAGCGGCTCACCGTTAACATCGCGCCAGAGTGTCATCAGCTCAGGATTGATCGCGGCCACATCATTGCCCAGTTTGAAGACACTGCCATCCATAATAACAAAGGGCACAATCAGTAGGGCTGCCGCCATTAATAGCCCCTGAACCAAGTCGGTCCAAGAGACGGCTAAGAAACCACCAAACAAGGTATAGGACACAACGCAAATCGTGCCAATCACAACCGCGGTGGTGTAATCAAAGCCAAAGACGGTAGTAAAGAGTTTACCACCCGCCACCAAGCCTGAACTGGTGTAGAAAAGGAAGAAAAGCAAAATGAAGAAGGCCGAGATCGTTTGCAGAAGCTTTGACTTATCTTCAAAGCGACGCGAGAAGAACTCAGGCAATGTTAATGCATTGTCGACTTCAATACTGTACGTACGCAGGCGCTTGGCACAAATCAGCCAGTTGAGGTAGGTCCCCAACAGCAAACCGCCTGCTAACCAAAGTGATTCCATTCCAGCCGCATAGGCATAGCCAGGAAGGCCAAGCAGCAACCAACCACTCATATCTGACGCACCGGCCGACAGTGCCGCAGGCCAAGGACCTAATGAGCGGCCACCGAGAAAATAATCCTCGGAGTCGGAGGTACGTTTATACGCATATATACCAATGACAAGCATCAGTATGAGATATGCAAGAAACGTGGCACTGATGGCATAGCTATTGTCTATCATATCTGTCCCTCAATTACATGGCCCCTTCCGGGGCCATCTCTGGAAAGTTAATGTTCACCACTGCCGAGTTCCAGAAGCGTGGCATTACCACCTACAGCAGTGATATTAATTGTGCGGGTGCGCTCGGTCACAAAGCGCAGCACATAGTCAGGCGCGCCGATAACCGGATACAGCTGGGTATCGGACTCTGCGACCAGTGCTGCAATCACACCCTGTCGTTGTGCAAGCTGACGATTGACATCACGTACGTGTGTAAGCGTGCCTGTCGTCGCTAAACCCACAATATTGGGATGCGCCAAGAGCGGCGCATTGGTATCAAGGTCAACACGAATGGCCACCCTGTCCGGACACCCTGCTTTGACCAAATCGGCCAACACGGCATCCGCCATATCGGTGTGAGTGCCCTCTACACTCACCACCACACAATTACCTGCCACCAACGCAGCCGCTAACTGCCCACACAGTGCGACATGCGTCAACGACGCATCACCTGTGATAGCAAACGTCCCGCGACCAACGGTATACAGCTCGTTGGTTTCCCCGGTTGGGCCAGGTAACTCGTGTACTTTATCGAGCAAACGCTCGGCACTATCACACTGAAATCGAATCATTTTTGCTGCGTCTGCAAAGGCTTCACCTCGTGCTGACACTGTGTCAGACCAACGCTGCAATAGCGCGACACGGCCTGCGCCACCTTGATCGTTCCAGTCTTCCCATACCGCTTCACATTGCTCAATGATGCTATTTAATTGGTTCATTTTTCTCTCCTGATCCTTTCAACCGACTTATTGGCCATTCACCGTCGCTTGAGTGAAGCGATACAAGTAATGCGGGCCACCGGCTTTCGGGCCAGTGCCTGATAAACCCCGACCGCCGAATGGCTGAACGCCAACCACAGCACCAACTTGGTCACGGTTGAGGTAACAGTTGCCAACGCGTGCACGGTGTTCAATGTGCGCACAGGTGGTTTCATTGCGGCTATGTACGCCCATCGTCAGGCCAAAGCCCGTACGGTTAATGTCATCAATCACCTTGTCCAACTCTTCAGCGCGATAGCGCACAATGTGAAGAATGGGACCAAAGTGCTCTTCACTGAGCTGATCGATGCTCCGGATCTCAAAGGCCGTTGGCGGCACAAAGGTCCCTTGGTCACACTCAGGAGAGAGCGCAACTTGCATGACTAACTTGCCACTGCGTTTCATTTGTTCGATATGCGCGAATAACTTGTCTTTCGCAGTCTGATCAATGACTGGACCAACATCCGTCGACAGCAATTCTGGGCGTCCAACAGACAGTTCAGCCATTGCGCCTTTGATCAAGCTAATCACGCGATCGGCGATATCTTCTTGGATATAAAGCACGCGAAGTGCCGAACAACGCTGACCCGCCGACGCAAATGCTGAGCGCAATACATCACGAACGACTTGCTCGGGTAAGGCGGTGCTGTCGACGATCATCGCATTTTGACCGCCGGTTTCTGCCACCACAGGCACAGGGTCGGCATCTCGCTCTGCCAAGGTACGCGTAATACGCTGCGCCGTTGGCGTCGAGCCCGTAAAGGCCACACCCGCGATACGCGCATCTTGCGTCAAGGGCGCGCCAACCACAGGTCCACTACCCGGCAAGAGTTGAATAACGCCCGCTGGGATCCCGGTTTCAAGCAACAACTCGATAGCGCGGTAAGCAATGATCGAGGTTTGCTCTGCAGGCTTAGCAACCACTGTATTTCCTGCAACCAGAGCGGCACTCACTTGCCCCAAGAAAATCGCCAATGGGAAGTTCCATGGGCTGATACAAGTGAAGACACCGCGTCCGTGGTAGCTCACCGATTGTTGGGTACCATCAAAGCCTTGGTAACTAAACGGAGCCGCCTGGAGTTCCATCGCTTGCTGCGGGTAGTAACGCAAGAAGTCAACCGCCTCGCGCACTTCATCGATACTATCGTGAATAGTCTTCCCTGCTTCTCGGTGACATATAGCCACCAACTCGCCTAAATTCGCTTCTAGTTTATCAGCAAGGTCAAGTAAGTACTTACCACGCTCGCTCACATCGGTTTTTTGCCATTCAGGGAAAGCGTTCGCCGCATTATCCAGCGCTTGGTTAACCTGTTCAGCCGTAGCCCAATCCACACGCCCTACCACTTCGTTGCGATCATAAGGAGCATGCACAGCGTGGCTATCACCTGATGGTCGTTCGCCATTCACAATCGGACCGGCTTGCCATTGGTAATCTCCCATAAAGGGCGAAACGCTATCGATGAATGGTTGCCATTCAGATGCAATGTCCGTTGCAACGCCTTGTGAGTTTTGACGGGTCGGTCCGAAAATCTCACTCGGCAGCGGAATGCGATCATTGTGCAACGTCGTATGCCCTCGCAAGATATCGACAGGGCTGGCAATCAGATCCTCAATAGGGCAGCGGGCATCGACGAGACGGTGAACGAAAGAGCTGTTGGCACCGTTTTCTAGAAGACGGCGGACAAGATAGGGCAGCAAGTCTTTGTGGCTTCCCACTGGTGCATAAATGCGCACATCACTATTAAATAAGCCTTTGGCATGGTTATACAAGGCGTCACCCATGCCATGCAGGCGTTGGAATTCAAAATCCTGATGGGTCGCCATCGCCGCAATCGCCGCGATAGTATGCGCATTATGACTGGCAAACTGGGGATAGATGAGGCCACGCACGTGATCGCTCAGCAAGAAACGCGCACACGCCAAATAGGACACATCGGTGGCTTCTTTACGGGTAAATACCGGATAGCCATGATGGCCGGTTTGCTGACACAGTTTGATTTCACTGTCCCAATACGCACCTTTCACCAATCGCATTGGGATCAAATCACCTTGTTCTTTAGCGAGCGCCGCTAGCCAAGTGATAACAGGTAACGCACGCTTAGAATACGCTTGCACGACGAGACCAAACTTGCCCCACCCTTTAACGGCATCGYCACGATAAAGTTTTTCAAACAAGGCCAGAGACAGCTCAAGACGATCGGCTTCTTCGGCATCGATGGTGATGGCGACATCTTTTTCTCGTGCACGTTTAAGCAAGACCAATACCGTCTCAAACATTTCTGTCATCACACGATCTTGATTCGCGACTTCATAACGTGGATGCAGCGCAGAAAGCTTGATAGAGACAGACGGCGACGGTCCTGAGTAGCTCGATTTTGCTGCGCCAACCGCATCAATAGCCTGTAAATAATCATTGAGATACTTGCGCGCATCGTCGGCCGTTAGGGCCGCTTCTCCCAACATATCAAAGGAATAGGTAAAGCCTTGGCTACGCGGCGTCTCACCGTTTTTTAACGCCTCGTCGATATCACGGCCCAACACAAATTGGTGACCCATGATTTTCATCGCTTGATGCATCGCTTGACGAATCACAGGCTCAGAGAGCTTATTCACTAAACGATTGATCACAGACGCAGGCTTTCCTTCGGTGCTCTCATCCAAAGTAACCACTTTGCCCGTTAACATCAGCCCCCACGTTGAGGCATTCACGAATAGCGAGTCAGAATGACGCAAGTGTGCTTTCCAATCGGCAACGCTAAGTTTGTCACGGATGAGTGCATCGGCGGTATGCGCGTCAGGAATACGCATCAGTGCCTCTGCTAGACACATCAGCAAAATACCCTCGCGTGTGTCCAAGCTGTATTCCAGCAACAACGCATCAATCATTTGCACGGCTTTCTTATCCGCACGGACTTGCTCAATGAGCTTGGTCGCCTGGCGGCGTGTTTGTTCACGCTCTGTCTCTGACGGCTCAGCAAGAGGGATCAATTGGGTTAGCCATTCACTTTCATCAACACAGTAAAGTGGCGATATTTCAGACCAAATCTGCGCTAGCGGACGCTCGATAAACGATGGCTGCATAGCATCGATGGCTTTAAACATAGTGGTATCCTCACTCACGTCCTTCCCAACTCGGGCAGGAAAATGTTACGTCATTGTTACTTGGCGATCGATTCTATGCGGGGTCTATCGTCAGGGTCTTACAAAAAGCTCCGGCATTATTGCAAAATCCTCCGGTAATTAACAAATAAAGCTGTCGATCGCCATGCCTCCATAACAAATAGGACGCATGGCGACGATAAAAATAGGCACGAGATCGCGTTGTGAACAAACGCTAAGGAGTCAACTTAAACTTTGCGGGCGAGACACCAAAATAGCGTGAAAACGCGTTGGTAAATCCGCTCTGACTAGAGAAACCGCAACTATCGGCGATTTGTGCCATCGTCAAATCACTTTCTTTAATCAGTTGCTTTGCCAACGCGAACCGCTTTTCCAACACATATTGGTGGGGAGTCATCCCGACCTGTTCTTTAAACAGTTGATGGAATTGGCTTTCTGCAAGAAAAACACTACCAGCCAGCTGGGCGACGGTAATCTTGCGACTCATATGTTGGTGAATATAGCGGTCGATGATATCCATGTTGAGCCGATGACCGTCTCGTCGTGGTGAAATGTGATCACGAAAATGGCGGTGCAACACACACATCAAGGTGTCGGCACACGCTCGACTGAGCAATAAATCGGTTGGATTGGCAATCATCTCTGCCGTTAACGCTTTAATTAAGGTCTGAGCCTGAGTGTCGAGCTGAAAATACGCGTCACGTTCAAAAAGGCGAGCGATATTGTCATGCATCGACGCATGCCCAACCCATTCTTGATACGGTAAGTTAATTACCAGTATTTCATTGCGTCCCACACCGGTAAAGGCGTGCTCTTCGGATTCTGTTACCAAGCACCCCTGTCCCGGGCCAACGAGGCTTCCTCGCCCACCGACATCAAATTCCGTTTGTCCTTGCAGCCCTATCACCACTTGTTTGTAATCATGGCTATGGTGCAATTGCTGGCTGGGTAACGCTATCACTTCAGACACTTTCGGCGTCTTTGCCATTGACCGTCACTATCACCGTTAACCTATGTCGCATTATTTTGTCACGATTATCAGTAGCACGCGATCATCATCTTTCGGAACTATGATCAAGAACCTCTATTTTTACGGCCGATGTCATTTGGACTAAAAAAATGCGGAAGATCCCTCATTTTTGATTAATAGATCAGCGTAGAAGAACAAAAAAGACAACAAAACAATGACAGTGTCAGCTGCTAAGCTACTGTCTATAAAGTGGTTAAAGGCGATGCGATGAAAAACCTCTTTGCTTGATCATCGTTTCGAGGCGATCAATGGCGATCTTGGCCTTGATCATGGTTCGGTCACACGCGTCGTCACACAATCTTATTTGAAGCGCGGCGGCGCTTAAGGTAATCTCGCGTGGATATTAAAAACAATGAACACAGTTGCACCGATCACGTCGCAGAATGCTGACTGCCGTCAAATAATTAACACGGTTTGCGTGGCAACGCTGGTTTCCGTGATAGTCTACTTTTTGGACATAGGTATTATTATTGCGACACATGCGTAAGCAAGGGAACTATGACAACGAAATACATAAAGGCGCTATGCTTAGCGCTCCCTCCCCTACTGCTAACCGAGTTGGCGTTCGCTGAAAACGCGTCTTCCGCGGATAACATCGATCCGGTCAGTGAGTTGGTTGAGAAACTTCGCGCAAAAGAAGATGTGCTGGAGTCTCAAAACGATGAGCTGGCCCTGCAGCAGGCGAAGCTTGATGACCTTTTAGTTAAACGCGCCACGTTAGATGACGAGCTAAGTCAGCTTCAACGCGAGCGTAGTGAGGCTAAAGCCCAGCTGGACGCCAAGTTTCAAGACTTGATCGCTGACCCAAGTACCGACATCGGTCCTTATCAGCAAGCGTACCAACAAGCTTGGCAAAAGGTTAATAACCATCAACAGGAACAAGCTGCGAACGAATCAGCGATTATCGAGCAGAAAAAGTTGCTCGCGCAGCAAGAACGCCAGCAGGCTTTATTAGCCACCACGCTGGAAAACCTGCACGAGGCCATGCGTGAAGCCCGCGCTGAACGCTTGCGTAAAGAGTTGACGCAGAAAGACACCATTGAGGTTGTTCATAGTGTCACCTGTGCGCCCAATATGACGCTTGCCGCTTGTGCGAATCAAGGTAAGACCTTGACAATGCAACAAGCCATTCGCGAATTCCGTGGCCAAGTCACCGACTTTGTCACCGAATCGGCGGCGGTGAAGCAAAACATCGATAAAGTTGCTTTCAACATTCACGTCACTAACAGTGAAGTGGTTGATGCAGGCTTTACCGGTGGCACCGACTACACCACCCGCATTAAAGCGGAACTCGTCAGTCGCCCGGGTAAAACAGCAGCCTGTCGCTTGTTAAATCTGGAAGATCGCTACTGTGTTGAAACCACACAAGTGCAGCAACAAGCCAAACATAAGCAACAAGCAAAACGCTGGGTCAATGTCACTGTTCGCTCTAACCGTTATGACGACAGCGTTAAAATTAACGACGTGTCTTATGGCAGCACACCTGTTGAACTGATGCTTCCTGTTGGCACCCATGAACTGACGGTGAGCAAACCTGGGTTTGTCTCATACAATCGCGAAGTTTATCTTGGCAAAGATCAGGTCGTATGGGCCAAGCTCGAAGAGCAACCCAATCGTCCACCTAGCCCGGGAAAAAAGTTTACTGACCCTGTATCTAATAACCTTGAAGCCCCGCAAATGGTGGTTATTGGCGCAGGTGAATACAAAGTCGGTCCAGACGCGCGAGAAAACGTTGCGGTACGCCACTCGTTCGCGATTGGCTCGACGCCTGTCACCGTGGCGCAGTTTGATGCTTTTGTGAATGCGACCGGTTATGTCACCGCTGCAGAACAAGGGAATGGTTGTAATATGCTAGTTAGTGGTGAGATCAGCCAAAGCTTGGAGTCAGATTGGCGTCAGCCTGGTTTTGACCAAGCCGCAGATTCACCCGTTGTTTGTGTGAACAAGAAAGATGCCAATGCTTATACCAAATGGCTCAGCCAACAAACCGGCCATAACTACGCACTTCCGAACGATGTGCAGTGGGAAGTGGCGGCCCGTGGCGGCACAAACAGCGATTTCTGGTGGGGCAACGAAATTGGTGTCGGCAACGCCAACACAGGCTGGAGCGGTACCGTGTGGTCAAACACACGAACCTCACCGGTAAAAAGCTTTCCGCCTAACCCCTTTGGCGTCTATGACACAGCCGGAAATGTCTGGGAATGGGTAAGCAGTGAAGAGCCAATCGCCCGTGGTGGTGCTTGGAACTTTTCACCGCAACGTGCTCGCGCATCAGAACGCTTGGACGTCGGCGAAAACATGAGTGCTAATTATCTTGGTTTCCGCGTGATCAGAAAAATCTAGTCTGATAAGCGATAGTATCTAAGTCCTTTAAAGCCGCTTTCTCAAGCGGCTTTTTTTCTGCTTACTTCATCGGCAAGCACCATCAGCACAGTGCTATCTACCGGCGTACCACGACTGTCTATCACCCTAGCGAATCAACAACAGAATAATACACTGATTAAGAAAGCGTTTATCAGTTACTTACACTTTGCAGCATAGATTGATCTTAGCCACAATCTTTAAGTAAAGTCACTTTATCTTGTGTCAATGGGGCAAATCCCCCCTACCCAACGTCTAGGCTTCTGGATATAGTGACAAACGTAAACAGTATTTGTCCCGATAAATGCTTTTACGTAAATCCTAACACTGTTAGGTGCAGTCAACGATAACTAGAGCGGTCAACAACCCTCATGACTCGTTCGGTTATTTAGACAACCTCTTCTACACGTCGTACAGGATACAGCCCGAAAGGGCGACTCTTGTCTTTGCCGGCTTTATGCCGGCATTTTTTTGTGCTCAAATAAGCCTGCCTGTTTTTTTATGTTCAAACGGACAATGGCGTCCAATAATAATAACATTCGATCGTGTAGGCCTTATGATGCAACCGGTTTCCATGCTGCCTCCCTCTCTCTCAATGCTTGAACAACTGCCTGGGTGCTGGGGATGCAAAGATAAAAACTCCGTATTTGTTTACGCAAATAGTGAATACTGCCGACTCGTGGGACTCAAGCACCCTCAAGAGTGTATTGGTAAAACGGATCACGACATGCCCTGCCCAACCATCGCCTGTGCCGATCAATTCCAGGCACAAGACAAACAAGTGATGGAAACAGGCAAACGTCTACGGGTATTAGATATTCATCCTTACGCAAACGGCCGATGGTACGCCCATCTTTTTACCAAAACGCCTTGGTACGATGAGGCGGGGAATATCTGTGGCGTCGTTTTTTGTGGCCAAGAGTTGAGTGACACGGCGATCTTGGAAGTCGGACACTGGATATGCCGCGCAGTGACACATCCAGAGGATCATCCGCTCGACGCACCATCACATCGTCCCGACATCCATTTAACCGCGCGAGAGTCTGAAGTGCTATTTCTGCATCTGTATGGTAAAAAGCCGCAATTAATTGCGCAAAATTTAGGGGTATCGGTAAAGACGATTGAAAACCACTTTGCACACCTGCGGGAAAAGTTTGGTGTAGAGTCCAAGGCAGCTTTAATTGAACGCGCATTGGCGTTGGGGTTCGGCTCTGCGATCCCTGAGCGGTTGCTCACTAAGCAAGTGTCTGTGGTATTGCGAGATTAACGTACTGACAACAGAGAAAGTGCTACACAAAGCAGCACTTTTCATTGCTTACATTGGCTAAGAGATAGGGCTTAGGGCGCAAGGCGTTCAACATCCCATTGATCGTCATCGTTGCGCTGGTATAAAAAGCGGTCGTGCAGCCGATGCTCTCCGCCTTGCCAGAATTCAATGCTTTTTGGTTTCACACGATAGCCCCCCCAGAATGTGGGCACTGGCACTTCACCTTTTGCGAATTGCTGTTTGAGCTCCATAAATTTACCTTCAAGGGCGGAGCGCGCCGTCAGACGCTCGCTTTGCTTACTCGCCCATGCAGCGATCTGGCTTTCCTTGGGACGGGAGGTAAAGTATTTAAACACCTCTTTTTTAGTCAATGGCTCAGCGTCGCCGGTTATATGTACTTGGCGCTCAATAAAGTGCCAAGGGAAATGTAGGCTAATTTGGCTATTGTTCTTTAAATGCAAGGCCTTACGACTGCCTAGATTGGTGTAAAACACGAATCCATCGTCACTGTAGTCTTTCAACAGCACAATACGTTGGAAAGGCTGACCGTTTTCATCCACAGTCGCGATCGTCATCGCGGTAGGGTCAGGAACTTTTGTTTCTATGGCCTGTTTGAGCCAATGTTCAAATAATTGTAGTGGGCTATCAGGCAAATCATTGCGGCGTAGACCGCCTCGCGTATATTCTCTTCGAATGTCAGACAGATCCATTGCATTCTCCAATTCATTCATTTTTCGTTATTTTGCGCAGGTTGCGCCAGATAGACAAGGATATTCTCGAGTACGGTATTAAACCGACTCCGATCAATGGCCAAGGAGCAAGACGGTGAAAAAGTCGCAATTTGTGTTGTCGGCGACCCTACTCGGCACGGTCTTATCCGTGATCGTTGGCATTGTCACCTTCAACGAAACCAAGTTTCAGTTAATAGCGCAAATGCGCGAGGATGTTCGACAACTCGAAGATAAGCTGTCTGCCGAGCTGGCTCGATACAGTGAGCTACCCGCCGTCCTCGCCACCGATCCACGCTTAGTCGCCTTATTAGCTGATTCGGCGCCCAAACAGGAAGTTGTAGAGATCAATCGTTTATTAGTTCGGTGGGCCTCGCGTCTTGAAGCCGACACCGTCTACCTGTTGAACAGACAAGGGACCACGATGGCGGCCAGTAATTGGCAGAGCCAAGCCTCTTTTGTGGGTCAAAACTATGCGTACAGACCCTATTACCAACAAGCGATAAAAGGGGGAAAAGGCGCTTATTATGCCTTGGGCAGTCGTTCAGGAAAGCGCGGTTATTATTTTTCCTATCCCGTCCGTGACTCAAATCAACAGGGCTTACTGGGAGTGCTCGTCATCAAGGTTGACCTGTCGATTATCGAACAAGTATGGAAATATCAAACCTTTGACTACCTATTGACCGATCCGCAAGGGGTTATTTTTTACAGCTCTAACCCAGACTGGGTGTACCAAACACTCACTACCTTGCCCACGCCTCAAAAGCAAAGTATTCAACGCTCGAGGCGTTATGGCGACACCCCGCTTATCCCGCTGAGCCAGTTTCAGCATCCTCGCCAGTTAGGAGATAACGCGGTGATTTCTCTCGGGCTAGATGCCTCTGCACGTCAGCCAATGCTGATGACCACACACACCATCAGCCAAGCAGATTGGCAGCTCTATGGACTCACGCCGAGCAGCACCCTTTACCCTTATGTTTTTCAGGCAGTCATACTATTCATCACGTTTTATTTCTTGGTCACTGTGATTGTCTTAGCATGGTGGCAGCGTCTTGTTGCTCAGCGCCAGCTTGCACGATTAAACCAGAATCTTGAACGCAAAGTCGCACGCCGTACACAATCTTTGCAAGCGTCCAACCTGCAATTGCGTGACACCCTTCATCAATACGAGCGCACGCAACAAGTGCTCAAACAAACACAATCAGAATTGGTACAAGCCGCCAAAATGGCGACCCTTGGAGAGATGTCTGCAGGGATCAACCATGAAATCAATCAACCACTTGCGGCCATGCGCACCTACACAGAAAACAGTCAGCGCTTACTGGCCAAAGCACGCTATCAAGACGTGGAAGCTAATTTGGCGAAAACGCTCGGATTGATTCAAATGATCAGCGACATTGTGGCGCGTTTTAAGATCTTCGCAAAAAAATCACAAACCCGAACAGGTACCCTCGATGTCGTGCCATTGCTTCATGCCGCTGTCTCGTTGACCAAAAGCCGCTGGCTTCGTCAAGGCATCACGGTACAGCTTCCCTCACACTCAAGCCCTCTTTATGTTGTCGCTGATGCCATTTTACTTGAGCAAGTATTAGTCAACTTGCTCACCAACGCGATTGATGCTGTATCGAGTACTCCCGACCCTTGCATTCGGTTTGAGACTCAACACGATGCAAGCCGCCTTGAACTGCGTGTGATAGACAATGGTAAAGGCATGGATAGTGAAACACTGGCACAGGTTTTTACGCCCTTTTTTACCACTAAAGAAACGGGACTCGGGCTTGGGCTGACGATTTCGAAGCGGATCCTCGAGAGCCTACATGGTCAACTTATCGCCAACACCAACCCAACAGGCGGAACCATCATCATCATTCGTCTGCCCGTTCCGACTAAGGAGAGTGAATAATGGAGCCGACAGTGATTGTGGTCGATGATGAGCCTGCGGTCCGCGATGCGATGACGCAGACACTGCGCCTTGATGACTGGCAGGTCAACGCGTTTGCGACCGCACAAGAGGCATTAGCGGCCCTGACCACCGACTTCTCAGGCGTTATCATCGCCGATATTAATATGCCCGTCATGGACGGTATGCAGCTATTGCAAGCGATATTAGCGCTCGATGGTGAGATGCAAGTGATCATGCTTACCGGCCACGGTGATATTTCTACCGCGGTCGAAGCCATGCGGCTGGGAGCGTACGATTTTATCGAAAAACCTTTTTCAACCGATCATCTGTTGGACGTGTTAAAACGTGCGTATGACAAGCGTGCTTTGGTGCTCGAAAACCGCGAACTTCGCAAGGAGCTTGCAGCGCAAAGTGGCCCCGGGCCGCGCATTTTAGGCAACCATCCGCAAGTGAAATCCGCCCGTCGTCAGCTGGGCTACAATCAGCAAACAGACGATGACGTGTTACTAGTCGGAGAAAAAGGCACCGGGAAAGAGCTGGCTGCTCGCTTTATTCACGACCATGGCAAATGGCAAAACACGCCCTTGATTACCCTCAAATGCCGCTTACTGCCTACCCATTTGCTGGAGCAAACGTTATTTGGCGGCGAGTTGCCTCACTGGGCTAACAAAGCTGGAAAATTGCATGCTGCAGACGGTGGCTGTTTGTTAATTGACGGCATCGAGGCGCTACCGATCCCTCTTCAGCAACGGTTATATCGCTATATTCAGTTACGTGATAATCCTGAGCATCCCCAAACCAGTCAGGTTCGCCTTATTGTCACATCACGGTTTGATTTGGCCGAGCGAGTACAACGTGAGCAATTCGATCCCGCATTATGTCAACACTTCCTGACTGGCCACGTTTTGATGCCGCCATTGCGTGACCGCTGTGATGACATTATCCCGCTATTTCAGAACTTTACTCGAACCATTGCGTCACGCTATGGCATCGAAGCTCCAACATTGTCTTCACCACAACAACAACGTTTATGCGCACACAGCTGGCCGGGCAATGTGCGAGAGCTTCGCGCTTATGCCGAGCGATTGGTCCTACTTGGCGAAGATAGGCTAGACAACGAAGCGCCTTCCGCGACCACAGAGTCTAAATTGCCCACACTGACGGACCGTGTCAGTCAATTCGAGTTTGAGATCCTTAGCGATGCATTGCGACGACATGGTGGTCGACTAAAAGACGTTCAACAAGAATTGGGTCTCGCGAGAAAGACCCTTTACGACAAAATGCGCAAACACCAGTTAGATAAAGAAAATTTCAAACGTAGCCAACATTAGCGATTCTTTCGTATCATCGTCGCGCAGTGATACATAACTTCGCATAAAAACCAACAAATAAAGTAAAAAATCAGCAGCATAGACTAGACTTTTAAGAGCGGTTTCTAACATGGGGAGAGACATGGCTTGGCGCGATAAGTCTCATGCAGTATTGCCCAGAGACGAGCATCTCGATTACATCGATGATAAAACAGCGGCTTTGCTCTTAAACGCGCCAAAAAGTGCGCGTATCTTGTTGTGGACAATCGCTTTGTTTCTGATCACAGCCGCCATCTGGGCTTCCCAAGCGCAACTCGATAAAGTGACGGTCGGGCAAGGAAAAGTGATCCCCTCCTCGCAACTGCAAGTGGTGCAAAACCTTGAAGGCGGGCTGGTTAAAGAGCTGTTGGTCAAAGAAGGCGATACGGTCGTCCGTGGCCAACGTTTAATCCTTATCGACGACACCCTGTTCCGGTCGGATTTTCGAGAGCGTGAGCAGGAACTCAATGGCTTGCGCGCCGATGAAATCCGCATTCGCGCATTGCTCGAGTCAGTACAAATTAATGACACCGCTGCACTGGAAGAGTGGCGTGACAGCATCATTCTCAATCGTCAACCGCTCCAAGTCCCCAGCGATTTGGCCGCAGCGCGTCCGGGGCTCGTGAACCAAGCACAAGCCAGTTATCAAGAGCAGCTATCAAACATTCAAAATCAGCTGTACGTGACGGCACAAAAAATTCGCCAAAAAGAGCAAGAACTGATCGAGCTCGAGTCACGCATCGACAACCTCGAGCAAAGCTTGGCGTTCGCACAAGAAGAGCTCAACATTACTCGCCCCCTCGCCGAAGAAGGGGTGGTGCCTCAAATTGACTTAATTAAACTGCAGCGCCAACTCAACGATACCCAACGTGAACTATCCTCTGCACAGTTATCGTTGCCTTCCGTGGTGTCATCAATGCGAGAAGCGGTATTCCAGCGTTTAGATGTCGCGTTAACGTTCAGAACAGAACAACAAGAAACCCTTAACCAAGTCGAACAGCAAATTGCCTCGATGACAGAGGGAAAAGTGAGCCTACAAGACAGAGTCGCACGCACCGTGGTGACCTCCCCAGTTGACGGCACCGTGAAGAAGTTACATGTCAACACCGTCGGTGGCGTGATTCAGCCGGGGATGGACATTATTGAAATTGTTCCTTCGGAAGACAACCTGCTCATTGAGGCCAAAATCGCGCCACAAGACATTGCCTTTTTGCGCCCCGGGTTGGAAGCGGTGGTGAAGTTTAGCGCCTACGATTTTACCGTGTATGGTGGCCTGAACGGTCAGTTAGAAACCATCAGTGCAGACACCATTCAAGACGAGGAAGGCAACAGTTTTTATTTGGTTAAGGTACGCACCGAGAAAAACAACATCGGTGACGCAGAAACACTGCCGATTATCCCCGGAATGACCGCGTCTGTTGACATCATTACTGGGAAACGAAGCGTCCTTGATTATCTAATTAACCCTATTGTTAGGGCACAAAACACGGCATTACGGGAATAGGGATGACTGAAATATGATGCCAATTTGGACACGCATGAGTGCGGCTGTAATAGCAGTACTCAGTTTGCTCCCCGCCGCCCACAGCCAGTCGTTAGAGCAGGCAGTGGTGCTCACTCTCGCCACCGATCCTGAATTGCGCGGCGGGTTTCACGAGCTGATGAGCTTGCATGAGCAAATGAAAAACAGTGAAGGCGACTACCTTCCCGACATCGATTTAGACGCAGGCATTGGCTATGAGCGTATCGAAAACGACTCCACCCGCGCACAAGGTGATATCGACTTTGATCGCAAAGACGCAACACTAAGCCTGCGCCAGTTGTTATGGGATGGGCAAACCTCACACAATGTGAGGCGCACACGTTATGAAGCCAACAGTCAGCGCTTTCAACTGCTCTCCGATGCGGAAGACAAGGCCCTGCAAGTCGCCGAGGTCTATCTGGATGTGCTTAAGGCAGAACAAGTATTGGATCTCTCTGAGGCCAATATGGCCGTGCATGAACAAATCCTCTCTGATATTCGTCGCCGCGCGGAGTCTGGAATTGGGTCAACGGCTGACTTATCCCAAGTCGAAGCACGTGTCGCGCGTGCCAACGCAAATTTACTCTCGGCACAAACCAACCTCGAAGACGCCTTTACTGCGTTTTTCCGTGTCGTGGGTGAGCCTGCTAACGAGCCAATTGAACCCGTTGTCGATAACCTTGCCTTACCGCCCTCCATTGATACAGCGTTAGAGCAAGCCGTCAGCCGCAGCCCATTGTTAAAACTGGCACGCTACGACATTGAGGCGGCGCGCGCTCAATACGAGCAGTTTAAAGGCAATCATCTACCTAATGTTAGTTTGGAAGTCAGTCAAACTTGGGCTGATCAAGTGAGTGGCGTGAACGATACCAGTGATGAATTTAGCGCGATGGTGCGCTTTCGGTATAACCTTTTTAATGGAGGGAGCGATCAGGCCACCATTCGCAGAGGCGCATACGAGCTGAATCGCGCACGAGACATCTTTGACAATGCCTATCGGCAATTGGAAGAAAGTACGCGTTTAGCATGGAGTGCCTACCAGCTGACCACCCAACAAAAAGTGTTTCTCCAACAACAAGTGGATGCAGCGTCAGACACAGTGCTGGCCTATGAAAAACAGTTTCGTATCGGCCGACGCACCTTATTGGACTTGCTCAACACAGAAAACGAGTTGTTCGAAGCACGTCGCGCTTACCTTGACGCGAACTTTGATCATCTCTTAGCGCAATACCGGCTATTGAATAACACCGGCAATCTATTAAATGCGTTGCGGGTGACGATACCTTCCGAATGGCAAGTTAACGCGGAGGACCACAAATGATGCGAGTCCTATTTTACGCTGTGTGTATCAGCCTCCTCAGTGGCTGCGGTTATGCCATTATGGCACCGCCGGTGGCCCTGCAAGAACACGACGTTGCCGATGCGGATAAGGATGGCGTGATCAATGCGCGTGATCGCTGTGAACAAACGCCAATCGGTGCCATAGTCGATAATCAAGGGTGTCCCAGTTATGTGGAGCCAGACTCCACCGTTCAAGCGTCAGAGACGCCAGCCACATCGTTGCGGGTGCTATTTGCCAATGATACCGCAAAAGTCAGCCCCGACTATGTCACTGATATAACAGCTATGGCAGACTTCCTTACCCAGTACCCCGGCGTGTCAGTACGTTTAACCGGTCATGCCAGTGCCATTGGCTCGCCCGAGTATAATTTACGCTTATCGCGAGAGCGGGCACGTGCGGTTAGGGCCGAGCTCGTCAGCGCCGGCATTGTTCCAAGCCGCATTGAGATTGATGCGCTGGGGGAAGCGAATGCCACGCACACCGATCCGAACGCGCCACAAGACCGGCGCGTGAGTGCAGAGCTGTTGAACTTTAAAGGAGATGTAGAGAAAGCGTGGACAATCTTCACTCGCCGGCCCCAGTAGTACAGCGATCCGTATGTCTATGAAGCGATGGGGCGTCGCCATATTGGCCATTTTGCTGTCGATGAGTGTCGGCGGCTTGACCACCACTGAATCGCGTTGGATCCAGCAGGTTTCCGCGTTTTACGGTGAGCGTGCGGGCAAACGCGTATTGGCCTGGCGCAATATGGTCGCGAATACACAGAGTCTGTCGGAGCAAGAAAAGCTGCGCCAGGTAAATGATTTTTTTAACCAATTGTATTTTGTTGATGATATCGAGCTATGGGGAAAAAAAGACTATTGGGCGACGCCCCTTGAGTTTCTCGGCACCAGCGCAGGCGATTGTGAGGATTTTAGTATCGCCAAGTATTTCTCACTGCGAGAACTCGGTGTCGATGATAAGAAGCTACGGTTGGTGTATGTCAAAGCGATTCGGTTGGATCAGTTCCATATGGTTGTCGCTTACTATCCGACACCGTCATCGGAACCTGTGCTGCTCGATAACCTCGACCCAGAAATAAAACGCGCTTCATTGCGGCGAGATTTGCTACCTATCTACAGCTTTAATGGTAGCCGATTGTGGCTGATGAAAGAGCGAGGCCAAGGGGAGCTGGCCGGTAACTCCTCACGACTCGGACTATGGAATGACTTACGTAACCGCGTCGACACGTTAAAAATGCAAAAACCCGTTAAACTTTTTGATAGGTAACGACCTATGACGTTATTCAACCAAATATTCACCTGGATGCTGGTCATTTTCTTCTTCTTGGTGTTGTCGGTGTTCGGTATCGAGCTCAACACCACGCGCAACTTTTTGCTCAACCAGCAAACCGCAGATGTGAACAATACCGTGAACTCGATGGGCTTGGCCCTCGCCCCTTACTTGGAATCAGACGATAAGGTGGCGGCCGAGTCTGTGATCAATGCGTTTTTTGACGGTGGCTTTTACCGTGAAGTCAACCTCACCCTGCTGTCCGATAACAGTGAAATCGTGCGCGAATATCCAGTTAAAATCCAAGGTGTTCCGCAATGGTTTATCAACCTCGATATTTTCCCAGTGATCACGGAAAAGCAAACCATTACCAGTGGCTGGATGCAATTGGCAGAAGTAGAGGTCGTGGCCCATCCCGGCTATGCCTACAAACAATTGTGGAAGTCGTTTGTACAATTGGGGTCGAGTATGGCGGTCATTTTTCTGATCGCATCGGTCGTGATCGGCTGGCAATTGCGCCGCTCTCTCAAGCCCTTAGCCCGTATCACCGCAAAAGCAGGCGAGATTGCTAAAAACCGATTTGGCGACCCTATTCCGCTTCCCCCGACCATTGAATTAAAAACCGTGGTCAGGGCCATCAATGTCATGACCGAACAGCTGAAAAGCTATTTTGAGCAACAAGCCAAAGAAGCCGACCGATTACGCAAAACCGCTTATCGCGATCCCGTTTCTGGGCTCGGCAACCGCAGCTTTTACGTCGGCCAACTTAAATCTTGGCTCACCGAATCGGGCGTTGGCGGGATGGCACTGATTAAGGTTGATCTGATCAGTGAAGCGTACAAAAAACAAGGGTTCGAAGCGGGTGATAACTTGGTGGAACGTTTTGCCAATAATCTCACCCACACCATTATTACCGATGACAGCATGACAGCGGCCCGTTTGAGCAAGGACGAGTTTGTAATCTTAGCTCCCAATACCGACGCTGATGATCTGCGACTACTCGGTGAAAGTGTGCTGGCAATGGTAGTCGATATGCAAGCCGATCCCATGGGGCTCACACCACCGAAAGTGGCCGTTGGTTTAGCCGTGAATGGCGGCGGGAACCGTGATGCCAGTATTTTGCTCTCGCAAGCCGATAATGCGCTTTCTCAGGCTCGGAATACTCCCGATCACCCTGTGGTGCTAATTGACCAGTCGATGGGCGATGCGGCGATGGGTAAACAGCAATGGAAAGCACTCCTTCATGAAGCGGTGGCGAAAGAGCTCTTTGTATTTAAGTTT
This sequence comes from Salinivibrio sp. IB872, assembly GCF_001995345.1. Taxonomy (NCBI): domain Bacteria; kingdom Pseudomonadati; phylum Pseudomonadota; class Gammaproteobacteria; order Vibrionales; family Vibrionaceae; genus Salinivibrio; species Salinivibrio sp. IB872. The sequence continues at coordinate 27,465 of NZ_MUFO01000001.1, forward strand.
CAGTCTGTCAGTGACAGCACCTCAAAACTGCTCCACCAAGAGGTCTTCTCGGCGATTGAAAAAGACGGTGAGTATTATGGCGCCGGCCACTTCTTGGGGGCAGTAGAGCAACTTCAACTAGGTGAGACCTTAGATAAATATGTGATCACCCACATTATGAAAACACTCTCTCAAGACAAGAGTGCCGGTCCATTAGCGGTTAACTTAACCCTAAGCAGTATCACTAATGCATCCTTTATCCGTTGGTTAGGAAGTGCGATGTACCAAAACAGAGGACTTGCCGGCCGTCTATTGTTTGAAATCCCGGAAGTGGCGTTTGTACGCCATGCCGACCACACCAGTCTGCTCGCGGATCAAATTCGCCAAGCGGGTTTCCAATTTGGGGTGGATAACTACGGACGCAACTTCCAGTCACTTGATTACTTGCAACGCTTCAAACCTGATTACGTGAAAATCGATTTTGCCTATACCAATAATATCGATGACGATGCTCAGGGACATGTGTTGGCGTCGGTGTGTCGTACGGCCCACAACCTCAATATCACCACCATCGCAACACGGGTCGAAACCGAAGCACAGCTTGCTCGCCTCTCGGAGTTATTCGTGAACGGCTTCCAAGGCTATATCTTTGAGAAATCTAAGGACAGCAATGGTTAAAGATCCGCTGCTACAATCTCTCATCTATGTGTCGCGTTATTTCGGTAACGCGAACTCTCCGGACGCACTAGTGTCAGGCCTACCCATTTCCGATGGTTATCTATCGCCCTTTCTCCTTCCGCGCGCCGCCGAGCGCGCTGGTATTGTTGCCAAAGAAGAAACCATGGCCATCAAAGAGGTCTCGCCGTTACTTTGCCCTGCCATTTTGTTGATGAAAGATAACGATGCGTGCGTCTTGCTAGGATTAGATTTAGCAGCTGGCCAAGCAGAAATTGTCCTGCCTCACGCGGATATGACGCCCCAGTGGGTCATGCTGGATGACCTTAATGACGCCTATGTCGGACGGCTTTTCTTACTTAAAAAGCAATTTCGATATGATGAGCGCTCTCCCAAAGCGCAAGTCAAAGATGAAGGCCATTGGTTTTGGGGCACACTTTGGCAATCTCGCCACATCTATCGCGATGTCCTGATTGCCTCATTATTTATCAATGTATTTGCCATCAGTGTACCGCTATTTTCGCGGTTGGTTTACGACAAGATAGTCCCAAATCTTGCGTTTGATTCCCTCTGGGTGCTGGCCAGTGGCATTTTCGTCATTTTCGTTTTTGACCTCTTGCTCAAACTCCTGCGCAGTTACTTTATTGATATATCGGGTAAGAAAACTGACTTGCTGATCTCTTCACGTATCTACGCCAAAGTGATTGGGATTAAGATGGAAGCACGGCCGCCGTCCGTAGGCGCGTTTGCAAGGCATATGCAAGAATTTGAGTCTATCCGCGAATTCTTTACCTCTGCCTCCATTTCAACGCTCATCGACCTCCCCTTTGCGTTGATTTTTCTCTTCGTCATTTGGCTGGTCGCAGGTCCTCTGGTGATTGTGCCCCTGATTGCCGTCTCCTTGCTTATTATCCATGCCATGCTGATTCAAAAACCGCTACGACGCACAATTGAAGAAGGCACGCGTTTATCGTCCCAAAAAAATGCCAACCTGATTGAAAGCCTCGTTGGCCTAGAAACGATTAAGATTTTTGGTGCCGAAAGCCAGTTTCAATACCGCTGGGAAGAGGCCGTGGCACACATGGCGAATTGGAGCATCAAAACCCGGCGCTTGACCGATTCCGTCCACAACTCCGCAAGCTTTGTCCAACAGTTTGTCGTCGTCAGTATGATAGTGTTTGGTGTCTATCAAATCGCGGAAGGCGCCTTGACCATGGGCGGACTGATAGCAGCCAGCATGCTCAGCTCTCGCGCGGTCGGTCCTTTAGTTCAGCTTTCGTTGCTGTCAACGCGCTATCACCAAGCCAAATCCGCTTTAGATATCATCGAACAGCTCATGGAATTGCCCACGGAGCAAGTGGCTGGCAAACGTTACATTCATCGTCCGATGATGCGCGGTAAAGTCGAGCTAGATAACATTGACTTCCACTACCCCAATGCCACCTCTCAAGCACTGCGTCGTGTCTCGTTTACTATTTACCCTGGAGAAAAAGTCGCAATCATTGGCCGAGTAGGCTCAGGGAAAACGACCATTGCACGCTTGTTGGTAGGGCTATATCAACCCACGTCAGGATCGGTGGCTTTTGACGATACCGACATTTCCCAGCTCCATTACATTGATGTGCGTCGTAATGTCGGTTTTGTTCCTCAAGAACCGACCCTCTTCTTTGGTTCGATTCGTGACAATATTACCCTTGGGCAGCCGTTGGCGGATGATATCGATATTATGGATGCAGCGACCCGTGCCGGAGTTCTCGCGTTCACCCAATACGATTCAGCCGGTTTGGAGCGCCAAGTGGGTGAAGGTGGCGTTTTGTTGTCAGGAGGTCAAAGGCAAGCTGTCGCGCTCGCTCGCGCTTTATTAGGACGTCCGCCCGTGATCATTTTAGATGAACCCACCAGTCAGATGGATAACCGTACTGAACAGTTCATTAAGACTCAGCTCAAAGACCTTCGCCGAGAGGAGACGCTAATTCTGAATACCCATAAAACAGGTATGCTCGATGTGGTCGATCGTGTCATTGTGATGGAACAAGGCAGTGTGGTTGCGGATGGGCCGAAAAAAGCGGTGTTACAAGCATTAAAAGAAGGGAAAATAAGGAAAGTCAGTTAATCAGTTTACAGTGTAAACTCGCGATTAAGCTTTCGCTTGATAGGGTTTAAGCTGAATTTTTGCATTCTCATACATCAAAATGGACGGACCGTGCTCCGAGTCGACCGAATGCTTTTCTTCCCCGATGGTGCAATGCACTCGGCTCAAAAGAGACTTGGTCGCGACAATCGTCGATTCCCGGTAGCCCGCGGCAATTTGTGCATCCGTTACTTCAATCTCGTGTTCAATGTTGTCTATCTCTTCAAAAAGATGATCGCGCGTGGTGGTAATACGCTCTACCATCGCTGCATCACGCTTTTGAGCCGGTAAGGCTTCAAGCTTCGCTTCTGCGGCTTTGATGCGGTTGAGTTGCGCTTTTTTCTCTTCCCATTGTTTATTGAGATCGACCACTTCACGTTTCAACAACGCCAAGCGTGAGAAGCAATGAATATATGTGTGAGCCCCTGCACTCGCACCGATGATCACCGCCTCCACTTTTTCACCTACTTCGTGTTTACCCCCCGCCAGTGTCCCTTTCCGTTTCGTGGCATCGGCAATCATCAGTGATTTACCCACATGGGTTTGACAGTGCATCGCATGCAACGTGAGCTCGAGGTTGTTGTTAGCACACAAGGTGGCATACTGCGCAAACTTAGCAACGATGTTGCCTTCCGCCACCAAGGTACAATTGATCTCGGAGTCAGAGGCTACTTGGCGGCCGATAATACCATTTTGTATGATAATGTCTCCGCCTGCCGTGATGGTGCATGACTCAACGACACCGCCGACAGTAACTGTGCCGGTCGCGGTCACTTTCATCCCGACTTCGACGTCGCCTTTAATCACCACACTCCCTTCAAAATTAACGTGCCCTGTCCCCACATCGACCGCGTCCAAACTCAAGGCATCATCTACCGCGACACCGTCATCCAATAAACGCGGAATACCCGCCATGGTTGCCACCAAGATATTAGGGTCTTTATTACTGAATTCACTGCCATCATGTGCATTCAGCGCCATGGGTTTACCTGGTGTGGTCGGTAATACCGACCCAGTCACAGTGAAGCCTTCGTAACCGGCAGTTTCAGGCACCAGCTTGGCGAGTGGCTGACCATTTTTCACCATCACCATCTCACCGAGATCACGCATATCGACTCGCCCGTCATCACGCTCTCTCGGTCGGCGAACACGATCGGCGGGATCTTCGATTAAATAAACGATATGGGCGTCTTCACCCGGCACTGGCTGGCGACCAAACGCAACCGGTACATCCAAATATTCGCCTGGTTTTAAGCGCCCAGAAGCAGAGAGGAGTTTTTGTAAGGTTGGCTTTTTGATGCCACGCACAATGTTGGCTTCACGCAAGGTCGAGAGAATATCATTTGCTTTAAGACCACTGCCACCACAGGCACCATTCACGACTAAGTAGGCTGTCATTTTATCGTCAGCAATACGTGCTTCGACTGTTGCATCACGGCTTTCGGCAATGATGATTTCTTCGGACTCATCATGTTCGGCACTGTCATTCAGCTTAGCGAGCGCAGATTGAATCGTATCATCAAAGCAAAAGAAACTACCGACCTTGTTGGCAACCAACCAGTCTTTAATCTGATGTTTATCAACCAGCTCATCGCCTTGATGATGTCCGCCGATTGATAGATATACTCGTTGTCCATCCTGCGATATACGTAGGATTTCGTCTAGCATCTTGGTCCCTGCCTATTCGGTCCTTTTGAAAACCATATCGTCAACGCGAAACAGTCCTCGTCATGAGTTTAAACCTTTATCGAGGCGAAATATTTTGGGTAGTTTCTTATAAATTAGCTGACATTGAACGCAACCACGCGCAATTGTCTCATTAATAATAAATTATAGGGGTTTTGGCACACATGGAAGTGAGGTCACGTCTAAAATCGTGAGGTAGTAAGCGTTTATCATAAAAAAGTGTGAGGATGCAGTGAGAAGCGTACATCTTATTGCATATCACGCATTCCGGTTAGAATGCGTGCTATCTAACACGATTATATCTTCGTCACCGTTAAAGCTGAGCGTAGGCATTGCGTTTTGGCAATAATTTACAGTGTAAATAGGGGCAGCGATAGGACGTCAAATTTACACTGTAAATAGAGGCTAATTATCCAATCGAAAAGCCACGTAATCACGCAGGGCTTTCTCTGCCGCCTTCTTACCTGACAGATTAAACCGAGCACAGACAGTTTGCCAACAAAGGCCTTGTAGGACTTTACTGGTTAATAGCGCCTCGCGCCAATCCCACTCGACAGGCGACGTTGACTGAAATGTCCACCGAGTCCAGGCTTGCAAACTCCCAATCGCCGCTTCAGTGCCAACACCGCCGGCCGCATACCCCTGCACTTGACGAGTCTCCGCGTTGGTTAGCGGACGAGCGGGCATGAATGCGACCAGTGTCGCCGCAATATCGGGCTCCAAATTCTGGTGTGCGCTCATCAATAAAAGGGGCAAGCTTTGCTGAAAAAGCGTCACGGCTTCTTTCATCCATGTCATCGTCTCTACCGGCCTAATTAACTGCAATGAGTAACATCCGCTAGCCTGGTCGCGCTTGATGCCAAGTTTGACCGGTTCAAAACCCTGCTTCTGCCAAAAGTGAATAAGGGCCTTTGTCGCCCCAAAACTGGTGCCTATACAGGCTATATTTTCTTTCGCGGCTTGCTGTTGAAGATGCGTCAGTAGTCCACTTGCTACACCGTGCCGACGCCATTCAGGAGCGACCGCAATGCGCTGAATACGCCATAGCTTGTTCTCTAACACCGTTGCGTATCCAAGGTGAGTCGCCAATGATTGTGCCAGTAAGTGCCCGCGAATACGGCGAGTGCCAGCAATCACTGCCTCACTTAACGGAGTTGAAAAGCCTCCCTCTTCCGCCACCACCACAACGCCAATCGTGTGTTTACCTTGCTTGGCAACGACGATATGCAAACTATCATCATCAAGCAACAAGGCTAAATCATTGGGCGATGTTTGATAATGGGCCGTCATCAATAAAGAAAATAGCGTGACCAACTCTTGTTCATGATGGAATAAATGTTCAGCGCTGAGCGTTTTAAACTGCACAGCGCTATCCGCACACGGCTCCACCTTTGGTGGTATCACATCGTGAGCTACATTGAGTAGGAAAAGCTGATTCAGACAGGTCTCTACCGGATCGCCTTCGGCCCAACGCATGGGTTCGGTTAGGGTGAGAGAGCGCCACTGTGGCTGTTCTTCTTCGAGGAGCGCGCGTAATCTAAGCGTAAAGGCACGACCCGTTCCTTCATAACCATGCTCGGTACTGGCAATGGCGACACGGCTATACTGACGAAGGATCTGACTAAGCATCGGTAGTGGAATGGCTGCCGCCTCATCAACGAGAAGAAGATCGGCGTCGGGGCATTCTCGCAGCAACGCATCTGGCGCGACAAAGCGAATACGACTACCTTCAACACCAACATCGAGCCCATTCACCTCCATGATGCCCAGCTGACGTTTGGCATGGGCAAACAAGGTAGTGACATTGGCGGGAGTTGGCGACGTCACCACAATTTGTCGCGGCGCTTGTAAGGCTAACTGCGCTGCCGCTATTCCCATTGCTGCGGATTTGCCACGCCCACGATCCGCGGTCAGCAATAAAGGTCGACGGCGATGCCCAGTCACTACCTTTTTTAATCCGTTAATTACATCCTGTTGTGAAACGAGATGAGATACGTCGGATAAAGGCGGAAGGGTGGGTGCCCGCCAACCTTGATGTGAAATCCAAGCCACACTGTCCGTATTTTGCAAAAGCCGAAGCATTCTTCTGACTGATAACGGTAAGGTCGCCACATCGGCCGCCACCTGCAAAATGATCAGAGAGCCGGCTCGACAACAACCACTGATCGCACAGAAGGCCTCGCTATTAAATGCCCCATCAACGTCCACTAACAGATGGCCACACTCTTGCCCCAACCATTGTTTGGCTTGCCGCCAGCTGATGACATCCGGCGCATCTTGGCTTGCTACGCGACGCACTGGCGCTTCTCCTAACGCTACGAGGATGTCAGTCACCGACCGCTCAGAGACCACCAGTTGACGATGCGAGCGGGCTTGGGCTGTTTCAATGAGTTGAGAGAGAAACTGGGACAAAAGAGACGTGGCAGACATGAAGCGCCTAATCGAGTAGCAAACAATAGGCTGATCATAACTGAAAGCAAAAAAAACGGCACGCAATGCGTGCCGATATTCAATCGCGAGGTCGAGGCTTACACGTTATCAAGCTGCTCTTTAATTAATGCGAGAATACGCTCAGCTTGCTGATCATCGATCTTTTTAAGGTTGATGCTTAAACTACTGCCTTTGCGTCGATACGCCGCACGGCCTTCCACTAAGGTCGTTGATTGCTCTTTTTGCTTCGCTTTTGGCGCAACTAACTCATCCTTAAATTGCTCGATGTGCAAGGTCACTTCTCGGGTAATACGCGTCACGCCCTGCGCATCCACTTGTTGCCACAACGGAGTATTTCCCAGTTTATCCAATAGTGCCTGCTGTTGACTGTCGTCTAAGCCAAAGAACAAACGATGCAACTTCACTATGGTCGGTCGGCCAAGTTCGGCGACACTCGGATAGGCTTGCAGTAGTGGCAAGGGTAGGGCAGCAGCTTTCAACGCACCACTGACCAGTGCTTCACTGCACTGGCAGACGGTTGCCAACGCCTTTTGATCAGCCACTTCGCCACTATCCAACATGGCTTGCATCTCTTTGCCTCGCTCATACAACGACAAAGGTTTATGCGCATTAGCGACATCGGAGAGAAATTTTGCATGACGCGTACTGATATCTTTCGCGACATAAACGAGGAAGTCTTGCTCTGCAATCAAGCACGACATGCGACGGCGGCTACCGTCCAATACCTCAATGCGTCCATCATCTAACCAACGTCCCACCGCGGGATATTGCTGACCGCGGTCTTTGAGCGTGGTGAGAATATCTGATAGCGCGAGCTCATTAAGAAACGACTGCTCTCGGGCGTTTTTATCAAATACCGTGGTTTTCTCGGCGATATCTGCCGCCGGTACTTTAATTAGCTCAAATTCAACAGTATGTTCGCCGGCCACGGCCAGCTCAATCACCGCCGCTTTTTCGCTAGCCGCTTTTTGCGCTTCTTGCGTGGTGGTGGCGCGACGCTTGTCGGCTTTGGCAAACAAACGTGCATTCAAATCGGAAGTTTTAATCGCCATTCTTCTTTATCACTCCTGATTGAGCAATGCCCAGTGACTATGTAGCACACGCTCAAGCTCAAGCCCAACACGGTGCACCGCTTCTTGCGCAGTTGATAGCGTCTTCTTACCTCCCTCAAAGTCTTGCGAGGTCAAATCAAAGACGGTGCTATACGTATCTGCACAGGTCTCAAACGCGCGGCTTCGAGGAATCGTCGCCATCATCACTTGGTCACCCAAAAGGTAGTTCATTTCAGTCAACACTGAAATTTGCTTTTTATTGTCATCTTCAAACATGGTTGGCATTAAGCGCACAAACTCGAGACCATGCCAATCTTCAGGGAACATTTCATACACTTGAGGTAAGTGCTGGAAAAAGTTCACCGTTGACGCCCAATCTAAGCGCTTGGCGGCACACGGGATCACCAACGCATTTGACGCATACATCGCATTCCAAACGAGGGGATCGATGTGCGGACCCGTATCAATCATGATCACGTCGAACTCATCACTGATAGGATCAATAACCTTCTCTTTGAGTAATTCGACGACATCGAGCGACTGACTGCTTGCCAATGATTGCCATGCTTCTGCGTTGAACATGGCATCCTCAGGAAAGGCAGCCATGGTTTTTAAGTTTGGATATTGCGTCGGCAGCAAGACAYTACGCATCATAAAGTCTTTATCTGCCGCTTGGGGGGTATTATCCAGCATGACGTCGACCGCCGAATAAATCCCTTCCTGTTCCGTCAGGCTGATTTGTGGATTGAGGAATAGACGCAACGACCCTTGAGGATCAAGGTCAATTAAACAAATGCGATAGCGCTTCTCCAAGTTTAATGCCATACAGGCCGCGAGGTGCACCGCACTCATTGATTTACCCGTTCCGCCTTTCTGGTTCTGGATGTTAATCACCCAAGGCTTATGGGCTTTTCCCTTACGCTCATGAAAAGAGGGGACATTGGCCGCGTCCATGATTTTATGAGCTTCATCTAAGGTAATCGAGTAGTGGTTTGCATTGTTCTTGGTGAACTGATGCCCTTGCTGCTCCATACGAGAAATTGCTTCATCTAGCTTACGACGGGTTAAGCCAGATCGGGTTTCCATCAACGCTTTTGACATTGGTGGAAACAACTGATCATGTCGCTCTTCCATCACAATTTCGACGCGATCAGACTGAACTTGTTTCGTCTGCGCAGCGATATTGCGAAGGTTTTCAATCGTCTTTTCCCTATCCATCTTCTTTTCGCCATTATGAGGAATAATTGGCGATTGTACAGCACTAAGAAGTAAATACAATAAAAAGCTGAACAGATAGCAATCAAATAAAGATCCTGCTCACAATTGTTATTCCAGCGAATATAAGGGCAGTTTTGCCGCCATAATCTTGCGATTAATTGTAGGGCAAACGCCAAACATTAAAAATGTCACASTGTCACTTATTTACAATGTAAACGGAAACACTTCACGGAAGCCTATTTCATGATGGACAAATTACGGATAGTGTCATTTCAATCTTAATTGTCTGTCTGACGATACTCCACGAGTCACCTTTCTACCTCGCTTGATGCTATTAGTAACCTTTAACATGGCTTTTGATCATTTTTCCCGAAAACATGATCAAGGCAGATGCGATGTAAAGCGTAGTAACCTTGATCATGCTTACGCTATCGGTATCCCTGTTAAGGAACGATGATCAAGTAATATATCCGTTGAATTTGTCAGCAAATGGACGCTCACTGACACCAGTGAATACGGAAAAATGATCAAGTGAACCGCAACAAGCGGACTCTTCCCTATTCAGGCCGGAACGATGAGAGCAATTGGCTAAAATACGGTGAATGTCCGATGTAGCAAGGGATCGCAAAGGATCGTATCACCATTCCGCAGCTACAGTAGGCTCACAGTTATCGCTACGCATACGATCCAACAGCACGATCGCTATCATGATCATTGTTCCGTAAGTCGGACACATATCTCGGCTTCGCTAATCTACTGTGAATGTCATTTCAATTTTAAGCCCGAGCGCTCCCTTTCCCTCCTCGCCTGGTAACAATCACACCAATATTGACCGGAAAAGCTGAAAATGACGCTAGCTTGATCATAGTTCCATACCATAAACAGCCGATATCCAGCAGATTTTGGCTAGGATAACCACACAAGGTAATACTTGCCTGTGGATAAAGTGTGTGTGAGCCATGATCATTGTTTCAATTGATTGATGATCATCGCTTCGCGCCATTGATGATCATTGATACGGGCATTACATGATCATCGTTGGAGACATATGTTGATCATGCCTCCGACCTTGCGTTGATCATGCTTTCGGGGGTGTAAAAAAATAAAACTCTAATAAACAAACACTTAAAGGAAATTCGCTCCATGGATCAATAGATCAGATCATCAAATTAGATCAGTTAAATCATAAAGATCAGTTAAAAGCGCCAATAAAAAAGATCTTTCTTTTATGATTTTTTTTTATTAGGATTTATCTGGAAGTATGGTCAATTTACGGTCTTCGCTTATTTGACTATTCTCGCTCTCTAATGAGCAAGCTATCGGGAAAGGAACGAACTGCACATGAGCAGCACCAAACCAGAAAAAATACTGATTAAAGCCCCACGATCGCACAAAGATGGGCATCTTTTTGAAGTGCATGCTCAACTTGTGGACTGGCTTGCTCAATATGAACATTTTAAAGGGGTAACCAAAAGTATTCTTGAATTACTGAACCTGATTTCAGTCCGTGGTTTCTCCTCTCAAGATGGCTATGTGTCAACCACAGAATTAGTCGATGCCACTGAAGGCCAACTCACCCGTGCCGCGATTCAGCAACGACTGCGAGCAGCTGTCAGCCTAGGGTTATTCATCCAACAACCGGTGCGGTTCGAGGAAGGCTTAGCAGGCAAAACCATGCTTCATCGCTTCGTCAATCCTAGCCGTTTAATCTCTACCCTCGGTAGTGCGGGATTAATGACAGAGAAAAGCCGTGATGTGGTCAAACAAAAACGCTCGAAAGCATTGGCACAAAATCAAGTGAATCGCCAACTGCTCAGTGAGCATGGGCTAGGCACGCCTCCTACCATGCCGGATGAGAAAGATCAGATCTTGGTATCGCCGACCAGTTGGGCTGGGATCATTGACCAAGCATTGGCACCGCCGCGAACGAAAAAAAGTTACCAAAAGTCGATGGTGGCGATCAGTGGCACCAAAGCGATCATCGAGACACGCTCAGCGAAGTCTATCATGACGGTGGACGATCTGATGACCCTGTTCGCGCTGTTTACACTGACAGTGCAATACCATGATCATCATTTGCCCAGTTATGAACTGCAGACCCAGACCATTGGCAATAAAACGCCAATTTATATTACGGACATCCTGCAGCTGCGTGGTAAGAAAGACAGTGGTCCAGCGCGAGATGCTATCCGTGAAAGTATCGATCGGATTGAATTCACCGACTTTCAGTTGCACGAGCTGACGGGACGTTGGTTGAGCGAAAACATGCCGGAAGGATTTAAAAGTGACCGTTTCCGCTTCCTGGCCCGCACCATCACAGCGTCAGAAGAAGCCCCAAAAGAAGGGGAGGATGGTGAAGTAAAAATCAAACCGAACCTGTATATTTTGGTGTGGGAACCGTCGTTTTTCGAAGAGTTGATGACAAGAGACTATTTCTTCTTGTTCCCCCCCGAGATCTTGCGTCAGCATACCTTGGTCTTCCAGCTGTATTCGCTCTTCAGAAGCCGTCTGTCGCGTCGTTTAGAAGATTCCTTGTTACTGAGCGAACTAAACCAGAAAATGGCGAGAAACATCGAATGGCGCCGTTTTTCGAGCGATCTCATTCGAGAGCTTAAAAAACTGGCTGATGGAAAGGTGACGGATGATGTGTTTGCAGTCAATCTGTGGGGGTATCACCTGACCCTCACTCGCGAGGATGATAAAAAGTATCCTGACTATCGGATGGATATTAAGTGCAATGTGGATGAAGTGATCCGCTACTCACGGGCCAAGATGTATAATGAAGGCAAACGATCGCTAGCACCAACCATGCCGAACCCACTGCGCAATGAGATTTTACCCAAACAAGACCTTGATCAGCTTTCCGGGATCATCGATGGGGAGTTTGAACCCATTCAGCGCAAAGAAAAGTCCAGCGGTCGATTAGGGCGGCGTGTGAAGTTACGCAAGCACTTGGTTGAAGTGAACGCGGATGAGCTCACGATCGTGTTGTCGAAATATACCTCGGAGGAAGCCCTCCAACGCAGTATCACGGCGTTATCAGCAATGACGGGACATCCAGCGTCTGTGATCACGGAAGAGTGCCAAGGCTATTTAGAGAAGCTGGATTGGCTGATGGTGGGTGAGAATGTGGTGCCGTACGAGACGCTAAGCCGTACCATTGAGTTTTATAACCAACAGCAGCAAGAGCGTCATCTTTCCATCGAGCGATTGATCTCTGGCTTAGCCGTACGTCGTAAAGTCTGTCAGCGCGTGTATGAAGGCCATTTAGATGGGCAAGTATTAAGCGTGCTTGATGAGATTGCCTCAGGGCGTTGACCTTACCGTTTTTCATGTCAATAAGGATTAGCAGTAAGTTAACCAAGCGCTGACAATTGCTAAAGTAGGAACGATATACTCAATCTCGATAGATACCTTTGTCCTATTTGATGTCCTCGTCGACATCCTTTGGCACTTCTCTCGCCAGCGGGCTCTTTGCCCGCTTTTTCTTTGCCTGAATCCCCCCTCTCGCCCTCAATGTCCAGCAAATTAGGCGTTTCATTGGTGAGTTTACAGTGTAAACTGCCTGCTTTTGCTTAATTGATTTTTGCTGTTTGGGAGATCTATGCCTGTTTTCTTGCCCTTTGCGGCAGTGTCCATTTGGGCGATGAATACCATCGTCAACAAGATGGCGGTGGTGGTGATTGCTCCTGGAGCCATGGCTTTCTATCGATGGTTCTTTGCGATTTTAGTGCTTACTCCCTTTTGTCTGCCGACTTTATGGCGACAGCGGCGTGCGGTGTTTAAATTAGCCCCTCGTCTTGCGGTGTTGGCGTCTCTGGGTATGGTGATCAACCAATCGGTCGCCTATTTTGCTGCACAAACGACTACCGCCACTAATATGGCGTTAATTATGTCGTTGGTCCCAATGCTCAGTTTGCTATTTAGCGTGTGGTTTCTGCACCAACCGCTAACACGTATCGCCATCGCTGGCGCGATATTGTCCTTTTCTGGACTTGGGTATATGCTCACTCAAGGTCAGCCCATGACGCTGCTTGAAAGCGGTGTCACTGCCGGTGATGGACTCATGTTGATTTGCGCATCTGCTTATGCCTTGTATTGTGTATTACTCAAACGCTGGCCGATGTCGGTGTCTAATTGGGTTTCTGTGTATGTACAAGCATTGTTTGCGGTATTGATGCTCTTACCTGTGCTTTATGCCGCGCCCAGTGCTGATATTGTGCCCGACGCGTATCCCTTGGTGGGCTTTGCGGCCGTCGGCGCGTCGGTATTAGCGCCGGCATTGTGGCTAAATGCGATCGCGCTCAATGGCGCTAGCCGTACTGCGATGTACATGAATTTATTACCCGTACTCACCGCAGGCATTGCCATGATATGGCTTGATGAAGTATTAACGCACTATCACCTCATTGGTGGCAGTTTGGTGCTTATCGGCGTTGGATTATCGCAACGATCTACCCATCCAACACGCTGACAACCGTCTACACTTGATAAATGAGCGTAGTATCAACCTAGGGTGTTGATAGGAGGTGAGCGATGTGGTGGTTAATTGAATTAGATTGGATGCCTTTATGGGTGACGCCTGCGCAAGGCCGCGTGAAGTCATCGGCCTCATCACCGATTATTTGGTAGTGAACCCAAGGAGAAATCGTTACGAACATGGAAGTGAAGGAAATGGAGACGCCGCGGGTAACGATTCGACCCGCCTTTCGTCGTGAAGCGGCCTATTTCTGGCGTCAGATTTACCACTCTCGCGCGTGGAAGCAGTTTGACGCGCCTTATATTCCCCTCGAACCTGTCTCATTTTGGTCCTTTCGGTTTGGCCTGTTCCGACGTTTCATTGTTGGAGACAGTGCCAAAGTCATTTGTGTGGATGAACGTCCTGTGGGCTATGTGACCTTCTACTGGGAAGACAAACGCACACGCTGGCTTGAAGTGGGGATCACTATTTTTGACCCCGCCGATTGGGGGAGGGGAATCGGCCGCCGTGCGTTGGCCTTGTGGGTGGATGAGTTATTTCGCTGCCAAACACTCAACCGAATTGGATTGACTACTTGGTCAGGGAATCCGGGCATGATGCGCTGCGCGAAGGCGTTAGGCATGAAAGAAGAAGGCCGGTTGCGTTCGGTGCGCTTCTTTCAAGGTGAGTACTATGATGCGTTACGTTTCGGTGTGCTTCGCGAAGAGTGGTATGGGTTACATCACGCCTCTACCCAGCTTGGTATCAACAATGTCTCTCTAGACGCCCAACCCGCTCCGCTTGCTGCAGCATCAACCATGCACAAGCATCATACGCTGGTATGATGCTGGCATCACTTGTTTGTCGATGGCGTGACTCTCAAGCGGGCGTGATAACACATAGCCTTGCAAGTAATCGCATTGATGATCACGTAGCCAAGCAAGTTATTGCCGTGTTTCGACCCCTTCTGTGACGACACGCAAATCAAGCGCATGGGCCATGGCAATAATCCCACGACACATTCGGCGTGTTCCAGCAATGAGGCGATAAGGGTAAGGTGCCTCGATGACAGTTTTGATGGGATTTTGTGTCATTTCCGTGAACGCTTGTTTGAACACTGGGTTCTGACGGTGATCGGCGTCGTCAAAAATATGACGTATTTTTTATACAGTCATCAGGTCGGTATCACTGGACGCAACAACGCAAAAATGTGATGTGAATCACTCATTGGTTAGTGGCTTGATTAGGAAACGAACTTTTGAAAAGGGTGGTTGATTATTCATTCTTCTCGCTCAGATTCGATACATTATGCCTGATCTTTCGATAGGGGATCACGACCTTCTCTGCTAACTTCTAGTGAGTCGATGGATGACACACTCTCGACAACACCTCTGTTCCTGCCGAGTAATAACACATTGATTGTGGGGGAGTTCCATGAAAAAGTTGGAGAATGTCTCTGCGGTATGTTTCGATCTAGATGGGACCTTGGCGGACCCATTTGACGACCTTGTTGACGCGATATCGGGCATGTTAAAAGGGCTCGATCTACCACCTGAAGATCCGAATACGATCAAAGACTGGATCGGTGATGGCGCAGATTTGTTGATCCACCGGGTGTTAACACGCCAGATCAATGGCCGCGTGTCAGATGCGGTCTTGAATCAGGCGCGCACACTTTTCCTGTCCTCTTATCTAGGCAAGAAACCGCCAAAAACACGACTCTATCCGGGCGTCCTTGAGTGCTTGAAAGGACTGGCACGCAGACAGCTGCCCATGATCTGTACCACGCACATGCAAACCGTTCACGCCAATAGTTTGTTAAAAGCACTCGGCGTGAGTCACTTTTTCACGCGGATTGTAGGCGCTGATGCGATTGCTGCCTTGCAATCTGGCCCCGATGCCATCTATGAAGCCGCGGCGATTTTACGCGTTGCGCCCACGGAGCTATTGGTTGTTGGGGATGCAGTGAATGACGTTCAGGCCGCACGGTCGGTCGGATCCCCTGTTGTTTGCGTGACTTACGGCTATAATTACGGAACAGAGATAGAGAAAGCGCGTCCCGATCTGACCCTTGATACACTCGCGACGCTGCCCAATATCATAGAAAAGCCGATGCATTCACGCGAACAGGGACCAGCAACCACTGTTCCATCGCATCCGGTCATCGCGTCGCCTTTGCCGTCTCACACCTTGCGCCGGGGAAGTGATGCGCCATTCCGATAAACGGTCAGGAGGGAAGCGTGAAAAACGAACTAGATCCTGCATATCTACTTCGCGCCTACGAGATAGTGACTCAGTTTGGAGAAAAAACCGAACAAGGACATCGCCTAGATGGCATTGAAGCCTTCTCAGATTATGACGGCTACACCATTTATTTAGCCGGAAATGGCGTACAGTTACGGGTGGGGTTTCACAATACATATCACCTGGATTATGAGCACGAAAACCTTAAAACGCAGTTCTTGAATAAGGTCGATGCCTTGGTGAAAAACTATCGACAGTCGTGACCAAACATTCGATAAACGCCCCGTTCTGGGGCGTTTTTTTTGGCCGATGATCAGGATTTGTTATGGATAATCAAACCATTAAGAAAAGCTGTACCGACAAACAGTGCGTAGTGACAGGCACGGATGCCCACTACCAAGCACTCGTGGCGAGTGCAGCCGCTGCCATTTTGGTGATTGATGAATCAGGTGTGATTATCGATGCCAATCCCTACACCCACACATTGCTGGGCTATGACCATCAGCAACTGGTGGGCAACAATGTGGAATGCTTGATGCCGCCAGAGCATGAAGGTAAGCATCAGCATTATCTGATGCAATACCTTACCGGTGGCGAAGCAAAAGTGATTGGAACTGGTCGGCGAGTTAAGGCCCGTCATGTCGATGGGCACCTCGTCCCTGTACACCTTGCGGTCAGTGAAGTACAGATAGACAATCGACGTGAGTTTATCGGCATCATGTCTGATCTCAGCGCGCTCACGCAGGCGCAAGCGAGCGTAAAACACGAGCGCAACCAGCTAAAAACCATCATCAATGCGATTGCCAATCCAGTGTTTGTCCGCGAGTTAGGCGGGCGATATACCATGGCCAATCATGCGTGTGTGCAGGCCGTTGGGGTCGATAATGTGGAGGCGTTAGCTGATGCCTTTGCCCAGTTATTGCCCAAAGGAGGACGAGAGACACTCAACGCGCTGGATCATCAACTGACCATGAATGGCGAGCCGGTGCATACCGATGTCACTCTGAACGATGGCCGCACCTTTAAACTGGCGAAAACCCTCATCCATCACCTCGAAGGTGAGCCATATGCCATTGTTACCGTCGCGTACGATGCCACCCCACTTCTTAATGCCATGAAAGACGCGGAGCGAGCGAACCAAGCGAAAAGTGACTTTCTTTCTGCAATGAGTCATGAATTACGCACACCGCTTAACTGTGTGCTTGGCTATGCACAATTATTAATGAATGCGACCTCGCCAGCGTTAGAGGCCACTCAGCAACAATACGTGGCACAAATACACCAAAGTGGCCGTCATTTACTCGCCCTGATTAATGATGTGCTGGATCTTGCCAAAATCGAGGCGGGAAAAATTTCCCTCAACCCGAGCTGGGCACCTTTGCGTCCGATGATTTGCGAGGCTATCGATTCGCTGTTGCCTCTTGCCCATCGCCAGACGGTGAGTTTGCGCCATACTCTACCGGACACACTCAACGGTGATATTTACGTCGATGCGACCCGTTTTAAGCAAGTGCTGATCAACCTCATTAGCAATGCAATTAAATATAACCATGCGGGTGGACGTGTCACGGTATCGACCCGTCAGCAAGCCGAAACGATAACGATCGCGGTGACGGACACAGGCATTGGTATTGAACAGGATAAGCTGAGCGCGTTATTTGAGCCTTTTAATCGCTTAGCTGCAGAGCAAACCCATATTGAAGGGGCAGGCGTGGGGCTTGCGGTCACACAGCAATTGATTGCGCAAATGCAAGGTGAGATCACCGTGAGCAGCGAAGTCGGAAAAGGGAGTTGTTTTGCCGTCACCTTTCCTTATCGTGGACAGTCGTTGACCGAGATAGCGTCTTCACCCACGCCGTTCACCCTTACCCAGCCGCATCGAGTGCTTTTTATTGAACCAGACGTTGCACAGCAACGCTTAATGGCCGATTGGTTCGAAGATTGGCCGTTACTGACCTTGACCTGTGTCCATGATTTATCGTTAGCAGCCGCGATGGCGCATACCACGCCGCCCTCGCTATTCATGGTCAGTCATGCGGTGCTTGATGACACGGCAGATCAGGTTCAGTCGCGACTCGGTGAACGGCCCATGATCGTGGTTAACGTGCCGGACACCGAATCTATGCAATCGCACAGCGATAGCATTGTGACGTTGGCGTCACCGGTATCGGGTGCGGCGTTGGGCCGAGCGATGCAAACACTTTTGGAGAACAGGGCATGACACGAGAAAAATCCCAAGCGCAGATCCTGATCATTGATGATCGACCGGAAAATGTCGACTTGTTGACTGCCATGTTGCTGCAATCTGGCTATCAACACATCACAGGCCTTAACGATCCACGCCTTGTGGCCGATTACCTCTCACCGATCCCCGATTTAGTGTTGCTTGATATGCGGATGCCACAACGCTCGGGGCTAGATGTTCTCGATTTGCTGAACAATACGCTCGGCGAGCACTGTCCCCCCGTGATGGTGCTTACTGCCGATAGTGACAACAATCTGCGCAATCAAGCCTTATGCCGTGGGGCCATTGATTATCTCACCAAGCCGTTTGATCATCATGAAGTGCTCCAGCGCATCCATAATATTCTCCATTTTCAATTCAAAACCCTGAAAGAGCGAGATCAAGCGGCGCGTTTGCAGATGTTAGTGAATAAGCAAACCGCGGCATTACGTACCCTGTCTTTAACCGATCCCCTAACCAATCTACCCAATCGACGTGCGCTGGTGGATGCGGCTGAACGTCAACTCGCAAAGGGGATGGTGACCGTGTTTATGATCGCGTTGGATGGGATGGAGGCGGTCACACAGCATCAAGGCCACTTAATGACAGAAGCGCTGTATAAACACTTAGCGGGGCTCTTAGCCAGTAGCTCGGTCGCAAGAGGGCGGCGTATTGGTGTGTGGGACAACACACGTTTGGTGATGGTAGTGGAAGGAGATATCACCGCCATTGACGCACTTGCTAAGCGGATTTGTCGATTATTGAGTGGTCATCACACCCTTGATGGCCGTTTGATGTCGATGCACTGCCATGTGGGAATAGCCCAAGCGGAAGGTGAGCATCATGATGTGGAGCAACTCTTTCGCCAAGCGATTCTGGCTATCCCGACCGATGACACTGAAGTGGGTCATTATCGCCAAGAGTTGGATGCGCAATCGCAACGTGAGCATATGATCCGCAATGGACTTAGCCCGGCCCTTGAACAAGGAGGGTTGTCTTTGGTCTTTCAGCCCAAATGGGATCTCAATACCGGCACCATGGTAGGCGCTGAGGCGTTATTGCGTTGGCGTCATCCGCAACTGGGAGCGATCAGCCCGGCCGAGTTTATTCCCATTGCCGAGCGAAGTGCTGATATGATCCAACTCGGCGATGCCGTTTTTTCTATGGCGTTGCGCGCGCTGGTCCGTTGGCGAGAGCAATACACCTTGCCTGAGGCGTTTCACTTAGCCATCAATGTCTCTTCCCAGCAACTTCGCCACGGTTTTGCCGATAGCATTCTTGCCCGCTGCCAAGCGCTGGAAGTACCCACCCAAATCATTCAGCTTGAGGTTACTGAATCGGCGTTAATTCGACATATGTCGGTGGCGCTTAAAGAGTTACAACAGCTCCGTGATGCGGGGATGCACATTGCGCTTGATGATTTTGGCACAGGCTACAGTTCATTGAGCTATTTGAAACAGCTTCCTGTGGACTGGGTGAAGCTTGATCGTAGCTTTATTCAAGACCTTGCATCCAACGCCAGTGACAAACATCTTGTTGGTAGCGTGATCGACCTAGCGCATGGGTTCGGCCACGGTGTGGTGGCCGAAGGCGTGGAAGAAGTTGGTCAGCAACAGATTTTGCAGCGTATTGGCTGCGATCAAGCGCAAGGCTTCTTGTATGCCAAACCGCTGGGAACCGAACAGTTTGAACAGCTTCTGCAAACCGGATGTGAGTGCCCAGCGACGGCTATCAGTGCGCCCGTGTCTGGATAGCCGTGGTCATCATCGGATTAGAGATGAGTCATACGTTAGAGGTGGCTGATAATGGTATCGWGGCGCTGATTAAACTCGGTGTCGGTCACCAAGCCTGACGTGGGGTCAAAATGCTGGTGAAAACTCGGTAGTGATAAGATCCCTTTAACCTCAGCAGCAAAATAGGGAGCAGAGTGCTGGGTTGAGGTCAATACTGGGTGAAAATCAACGAGAAATGCGTGACGGCACGGTATGCGTAAGGCTTGCGCTTTATCCGTAGGATGCATATCCTGAACACAGTTAGTCGGGGAGCAAGTAATTGCTGAGACTGCGAAAGCAGGACCCGTAGAACCTGATCCAGTTAGCACTGGCGGAGGGAACTGACACGATCAGCGCACAAAGTGATGCATACTGCCGTACTTTGTCTCCTTCCGCCCCTGATGATTAAGGGGCCATTATGAACCTATCTCCACCTGTTATTCTCACCATTGCCGGCTCAGACAGCGGTGGTGGCGCGGGCATTCAAGCTGACATTAAAGCGATTTCAGCGACCGGCGGCTATGCGTGCTCGGTGATCACCGCGCTAACCGCGCAAAATACCTGCGGTGTCGAGGCCGTCTTGGCGGTTGAGCCCGATTTTGTGCGCGCCCAATTAGATGCGGTGTTGTACGACATGCCGGTGCGTGCGGTGAAAATCGGTATGTTGGCCAATCAAGCGATTATTCGTGAAGTCGCTGCTGTGCTGGCACGGTCGCCACACTTACCGGTGATTTTAGATCCCGTAATGGTCGCGACCAGCGGCGATCCTTTGCTCGACGAGCAGGCCATGACGGCGTTGATTGACGATCTTATCCCACGCGCAACCGTGCTCACTCCCAACTTGCCGGAGGCCGCCCGTTTAACTGGCCAGCCTGTTCCTACCTCTATCGAGCAAATGCATGAGCTGGTGCCGGCACTTCGCCATCTAGGCTGTCCTTACGTGATGCTCAAAGGGGGCCATCTACACCATACGCCCGAGAGTGTCGATATGTGGATTAGCCGAGACACCTGTCAAACTTTGCGCGCACGCCGCGTTGAAACCACCAACACTCATGGCACCGGTTGTTCACTGTCTGCTGCGATCGCCTCGTTTTATGCCCAAGAGATGACGCCTATCGAGGCCGGGCGAGCGGCTAAGCAGTATTTGACGGAGGCCTTAGCGCATAGTCAGCAGCTAACGGTCGGAAGAGGGGCTAGGCCGGTGCATCATTTTTACGCTTACCCTGATAATTTGTGTCTGTCGCCAGCAGAGCATGCTGTCGCGGAGTTGCCCTGAGACGAGATGGAAACGATCCGCTGCAACCTAAGTGGGGCAGCGGTATCGAAAAGAAAACACAAAGATGCGTTGGACGCGCCCGTTAGGCGGCAGACCAATGTGGTAAACGCTCGGCGGCGATATAAAAGATGCGATCGCCCGGTGCCACTTCGGTGTGTAGGCGAGGGTTCAGAGTGATCCCATCGCCTTTGTCGAGACCAATTAAGGTTGCATCGTGCTCATGCTTTAATTGATTAAACAAGGTGCCGACATCCGTTGCTCTTGCATCGGTGGGGTAGCGGGCACAGTATTGGGTCATCCCTTGAGCCGTGCTCAATAGCTCGTGATGTAATTGACTTGAACCGGGATCAACGGCTGCTTTTGCCAGCATTTCCACCGACACAGACGGCACACATTCAGCGTGCGGATAGTGCTGCTTCAATATTTGGCTGAGTGCATCATCTTGAAAATACGCGAGTAAATGAGCGGAAGGGTTTTTGTGGGCGCAGAACAGAGCCGCAGAAAGCGTAATATCGTCTTCTGGGTTATCGATAATAATGCTAGAGGCGCTGTCGATGCCGGCGCGCGCTATGCCCTCTGCATCGGTAAAGCTGGTCACGCGCACAAACTCTACCTCGCCAGGCAGCGGATTTTCCATTTCAGGACGCACACAAAGCACGATCGGGCGCTCGCCATGAATACCGCTTTGCAACAAACGGATTAACTGAATGGTACGCTGGCCGTTCCACCCCAAAACTAAAATATGATTTTTCACAGTAAGACTCCGTTTTCCTTGTAATCCACGTCGCCAATAATCCACTAAGGCACTGGTCACATGCCCAATCACCACCGCAAACAGACCGAGTCCACCGGGAATGATCCAAAAGGCGGTAATCCACTGTCCTGCCTCGGTCGCGGGCGAGTAATCGCCATAGCCCACGGTAGAGGCGGTGACCACTAAATAATAGATGTAGCGACTGAGTGACTGAGTCATCTCAGTTTCACCCGCCGATTGTAAAAGCAGCCAGCCAATAACGCCGTAGGCGAGTACGACCAATCCGAGAATACGCCCGTTTAAATGGGCGAAGTGGCTGATAATCCAACGTTTAAAAAGCAACCAAAAGGTCATAGTGTCTCGCTCATTCGCTATAGAAACGCCAGTATGAAGGGATTTTTTATGGGTTTACAGTGTAAATCMACGCATTGGCGTTGAGAGGATCACAGTTTAATCGATTACAAGCGCATACATATGCATAAAGCGTACAATGCAGATATTACCGACTAGGAGGACTTCGCGTGTTTACATCTCGTCGTCAACTCGAAAAAGAGCAACAAAAACGTACTGAATTGCAACTGAAACTGGAGCAAGTCAATGCCCAGATAGACGCGCTACACAGCGAAAAAGCGGCGTTAGAATCGGAGCTGGCCGTGGTACAGAAAAAACGGCAAACCGGTAAAGAGATCGACGCTAACCTGTGCCATTTTGGTGATTCGATTACCGCGACCCAATCTTCGCTGGCGACCCTAGCAGAAACCATTAATGGTGAAAAAGAGCGTGTGACGGAGGTGAGCCATCAGGCGGCGTCATGTGCCGAACAAGTCAATGATCTCGCTCGCCAWGTGCAGTCATTATCCGCGCAATGTCAGCAATCGTCGGAAGCAATTCGTGCTCTCGATCAGCACGCACAGGAAGTGAGTGGCATTGTGAACTTGATTCGCGATGTGGCCGACCAAACCAATCTGTTGGCCCTGAATGCGGCGATTGAAGCAGCCCGAGCCGGCGAGCAAGGGCGGGGCTTCGCCGTGGTGGCTGATGAAGTCCGTAACCTCGCCGAACGCACTTCCACAGCAACGCAGGATATCACTCAGCTGGTGGAGAAGATTCGCGCCGGGAGTGGACATGCGTGTACGCTAACCGATCAGCTTGCCAGTGAAGCGATCAAATATAGCGAGCAAGGCCAACAGGTGGCAGATGCGATGGCGACGCAAAGTGAGCAAGCGCAGCACAGCCGAACCACCATTAAAGCATCGGCATTGCGTGCTTTTTGTGAACTGGCGAAACTCGACCATATCAGTTTTAAGTTTGCGATTTATCGTGTGGTGCTCGGTGAAGATAGCATGAGTGCCAACGACGTGACTGATCATACCCAGTGCCGCTTAGGACAGTGGTACGACCGCGGCGAAGGACGACAGTACTTCGCCCAGTTACAAAACTTTAAAGCCATCGCCGCCCCTCATGAGCAAGTGCACACCCACGCGAAAGCGGCGGTGGCCGCGTTTCATGCACAGCAACCCGAGCAGATGGTCGCGGCGCTAACAGGGATGGAAAATGCCAGTATGACGGTGATTGATAAGCTTGAACATCTGGCGATTGAAGGCAGCGAAGAAGTTGCGTAACGCGATGAGTGTGAAATAGCGACACAGATGGTAATCTCATCCTAAATCAAGGATAAAAAGCCGAAGGAGGCTGAAGTTACCATGACGTCGATTGCATTACTTGATGGTGGCCTAGGGCAAGAAATTTATCAGCGAGCGCCACAAGTGAGCTCACGGCTTTGGTCGGTGGCGGTAATGTTAGAGCATCCGGATATTGTTAAAGACGTCCACAAAGACTTTATCCGAGCAGGCGCCAAAACGCATACTCTCAATACCTATCCGGCCACCCCGACACGCTTGGCGAAGGCGGGGTTGCTCGATAGCATTGACACCATCTATCGGCAGGCCTTTTTTGCATTGCAACAAGCCATCGACGAAACTGGCGAGGACGTTGATATTGCCGGTTGCTTGCCCCCTTTAGTCGGCAGCTATCTCGGTCAGCCCCAGCGTAGCTTTGAAGACATGAAAGCGGAGTTTGCCCATATTGCGCGCCTGCAGCCTGACGTAGACGTCTTTCTTATCGAAACTATGAGCAATACACTCGAAGCGCGCGCAGCCTGTGCCGCCGCTCGCGAGCAAGGTAAGCCTTATGGGGTTGCATTTCGTCTCGAGGCTGATGGCAACTTACGCTCTGGCGAGTCGCTTAACGAGGCAATGCGTGCCGTGGCTGACTACGCCCCCACAGCGGTGATGCTAAATTGCTGTGATCCAGCCGTATTGACCGCTGCAATGCCACACATGGCACGGAACTATCACACCGTGGGTGGCTATGCCAATGCCTTTAAATCCGTGGATGATATGGCCAAAGGCAGCAAAGCCGATGCGCTAGAAGCCCGTGAAGATCTCTCACCGCTAGTGCACACCGAACGCGTACAACAATGGATCGCCGACGGTGCCCTTGTAGTTGGTGGCTGCTGCGAAATCACCCCCGCGCACATCCAACACCTCGCACAAACCCTTGAACAGTCTCACGCGATCATCAAGTTTTCGCAGCTGGGTTAGGGGACAGTTTAACTCGTTCCCACGCTCCGGCGTGGGAATGCATACCGAAGCCGATGCACCACTCGTTCCCGCGCTCCTGCGTGGAAATGCATACCGTGGCCGATGCACCACTCGTTCCCACGCTCCGGCGTGGGAATGCATACCGTTGCCAATGCACCACTCGTTCCCACGCTCCGGCGTGGGAATGCATACCGTGGCCGATGCACTACTCGTTCCCACGCTCCGGCGCGGGAATGCATACTGTAGCCGACGCACCACTCGTTCCCGCGCTCCCGCGTGGGAATGCATACCGTGGCCGATGCATCACTCGTTCCCGCGCTCCCGCGTGGGAATACATACCGTGGCCAATGCACCATTCGTTCCCACGGGCCTGAGTGGGAATGCATACCGTGGCCGATGCACCGCTCGTTCCCACGCTCCCGCGTGGGAATACATACCGTGGCCGATGCACCACTCGTTCCCATGCTCCTGCGTGGGAATGCATACCGAAGCCAATGGACCGCTTGTTCCCACGCTCCGGCGTGGTAACGCATACGGCTGCCGCTCCGTCACATTCTTAGCCCAACCTAATCACTGCGCCTTTTGCGTTCTGTTTTCTATGGTAAAATCGAGCCAACTCACGATATTTCAGAACACCACATTCAAACGAGACAATTTATGACAAGCACCCAACAACGTGCCGCACTACAACGCCAAATTTGGGCCATTGCTAACGACGTGCGTGGATCCGTCGATGGCTGGGATTTTAAGCATTACGTACTGGGTACGCTGTTTTACCGCTTTATGAGCGAGAACTTTGTTAACTACATTGAAGCGGGCGATGAGAGCGTCAACTATGCCGGTTTGCCTGACGAGGTCATTACGCCAGAGATCAAAGATGATGCGATCAAAACCAAAGGCTACTTCATCTATCCAAGCCAGCTGTTTAGTCACGTAGCCAAAGATGCCTATAACAATGAGCACTTGAATACCGATCTTGCCGATATATTTTCCGATATTGAGAACTCCGCCAACGGCTACCCGTCCGAATCCGACATTAAAGGCTTGTTTGCTGATTTTGACACCACCAGCAATCGACTCGGCAGCACAGTAAAAGACAAAAACACCCGCCTAGCCCATGTCATCAAAGGCGTCGCCGGGCTAGATTTTGGTCACGCTTTTTTTGAAGATGGTGAAAGCAGCCAAATTGATCTTTTTGGCGATGCGTACGAATTTCTTATCTCTAACTACGCGGCGAATGCAGGTAAATCGGGCGGTGAGTTTTTTACTCCACAAAATGTCTCTAAACTGATTGCGCAACTGGCAATGCACAAGCAAACCAGTGTGAATAAGATTTACGATCCCGCTGCTGGCTCTGGCTCACTGTTGTTGCAAGCCAAAAAGCACTTTGACAATCACATCATCGAAGACGGCTTTTACGGGCAAGAGATCAATCACACTACTTACAACTTGGCACGTATGAACATGTTTTTGCACAACATTAACTACGACAAGTTTGATATGCAGCTGGGCAATACCCTGACCGACCCAAAACTACGCGATCAAAAGCCGTTTGATGCCATTGTGTCTAACCCGCCATATTCGGTGAAGTGGATTGGCAGCGATGACCCCACCTTGATTAATGATGATCGCTTTGCGCCGGCGGGAGTGCTGCCGCCCAAATCAAAAGCCGATTTTGCGTTTGTGCTTCATGCGCTGCATTACCTGTCAAGCAAAGGGCGCGCTGCCATTGTTTGCTTCCCGGGTATTTTTTATCGCGGCGGCGCGGAAAAGAAGATTCGCCAATATTTGGTGGACAACAACTACGTTGAAACCGTGATTTCACTGGCACCTAACTTGTTCTTTGGCACCAGCATTGCGGTGAATATTTTGGTGCTGGCGAAAAACAAACCGAACACGGACATCCAATTTATTGATGCCAGCGGTTTGTTTAAAAAAGAGACCAATAACAACATCCTGACCGATGAGCATATTGCTCAAATCATGGCCGTGTTTGATAGCAAAGAAAATATCGATTATCTGGCTCGTTCGGTACCCTTGGAAGAAATTGCCGACCCCGCTAACGACTACAACCTCTCGGTCAGCAGCTACGTGGAAGCTGAAGATACCCGCGAGCAGATTGATATCACCGCGCTGAATGCCGAGCTAAAAAACACGGTGACCAAAATCGACCAGCTACGCACTGAGATTGATGCCATTGTCGCGGAAATTGAAGGAGGCGAGGCATGAGTCAGTTGAGCTTTTTGGATAAATTGCTGGATGGGGTTGAAGTTGAATGGTTGCCCCTTGGTGAATTCGGTCAATTTATTCGTGGTGGAGGTCTGCAAAAAAAAGACTTTGTAGAAAGTGGATATCCTGCAATCCATTATGGACAAATCTATACAAAATATGGATTGGAAGCAAAAGAGACGTTTACATTCGTATCCAGTGAGTTAGCTACCAAACTTAAAAAAGCTAAGAAAAATGATCTCCTTCTAGCTACTACATCTGAGAATGATGAGGATGTTGTCAAGCCGTTAGCGTGGTTGGGTGACTCAGTTGCAATATCTGGCGACATGATGATTTTTCGTCATGAGCAAAACGTAAAGTATTTAACGTACTGTATAAAAACTACAGAATTTCAATCCAGTAAAAAGAAATATATAACAGGGGCGAAAGTTAAGAGAGTGTCGAAAGACAACCTAACCAAAATACTCGTCCCCATCCCTTGCCCAAACAACCCCGAAAAATCGCTGGCGATTCAGGCGGAGATCGTACGCATACTCGACACCTTCACCGAGCTAACCACCGAGCTAACCACCGAGCTAACCACCGAGCTTAACGCCCGTAAACAACAATACAACTACTATCGTGAGCAGTTGTTAAGCCGAGAGCACCATTCATCAGTGCAGTGTACGTTAGGGGATGCGCTTGATATGCGTGCTGGAAAGCATATTAAAGCCAATAATATAAACAAATTTGAAAAAAATGAGTTTATATATCCTTGCTACGGTGGGAATGGCCTACGAGGCTTTGTGAGTGATTATAGTCATGATGGTAGCTATGTTGCTATAGGTAGACAAGGTGCATTATGTGGTAATATAAAACGAGCCAATGGAAAATTTTACGCCACCGAGCACGCAGTAATTTGCTCAGCCAAAAATGGAGTAAATATTGATTGGGTTTTTCATATGCTCACATATATGAATTTGAATCAATATAAATCAAAGTCAGCCCAGCCCGGACTCGCGGTAAGTAAAATCGCTAAACTACCTATAACAATTCCACCGGTTGCAGAGCAAACACGTATTGCAGCGATTCTCGATAAATTCGACGCGTTAACCAACTCCATCATCGAAGGCTTACCCCGAGAAATAGAGCTGCGTCAAAAGCAATACGAGTATTATCGTGACTTGTTGTTGAGTTTCCCGAAGCCAAGTGACGAGGCGGCATGATATGAGCAAGACGTTAAAGGAGATTGCTGAGCATTTAAATGCGCCAAGAAAGGTGAAGAATAAGAAGACCACTGAAGTCGAAGTGGTCAGGCAAGTGCCGAAAGTACAGCTAATTTACGCCTTCAACGGTATGGGGAAAACCCGCCTTTCTCGTGAGTTTAAGCAACTGGTTGCACCGAAAGGTAATGGCGATGATGACGAAGCCATTTCGTCACGGGATAAAATCCTCTACTACAACGCATTCACCGAGGATCTCTTTTACTGGGATAACGATTTAGAAGAGGATGCTGCCCCAAAGCTGAAAATTCAGCCGAATACCTATACCGAGTGGGTGCTCACCTTGCTGAAAGACCTTGGGCAAGATGCAAATATCGTTAAGTACTTTCAACATTTCGCCAACGATAAGTTAACCCCGCAATTCAGTGAAGACTATGCCGAAGTCACCTTTACTCTGGAACGAGGTGACGATAAAGGCACAGAGCCCCTGAAAATATCCAAGGGGGAAGAAAGTAACTTTATCTGGAGTGTTTTCTATACGCTGCTGGATCAGGTGATTACTATTCTCAACGTAGCAGAGCCAGAGAATCGTGAGACTGGGCAATTTGATCAGTTGGAGTACGTGTTTATTGATGACCCAGTGAGTTCATTGGACGAAAATCATCTGATCGAACTGGCCGTTAATCTGGCAGGACTGATCAAGGCCAGCAAGTCTAATTTAAAGTTCATTATCACTACCCACAGCCCGCTTTTTTATAACGTAATCTACAACGAGCTAAACGGTAAAGCCTGTTATCTGTTGGAGCGGTTTGAAGATGGCACCTTTGCACTGCTGGATAAGCACGGCGATTCTAATAAGAGCTTCTCTTATCACTTGTATTTGAAGCAGACCCTGGAAAAAGCCATCGCTGAAAACACCGTACAGAAGTACCACTTCACGCTATTGCGCAACTTGTACGAAAAGACCGCGAGTTTTCTGGGTTATCCAAAATGGTCAGAACTCTTGCCCGATGACAAGCAGGCGTACTTAAACCGTATTATTCAGTTTACCAGCCATTCCACATTGTCGAATGAAGTCGTCACCGAACCCAGTGGGCCGGAAAAAAAGATGGTAGGCTTGCTACTGAACCACTTGGTTAGCAATTACGGCTTTTGGCAGCAGGAAGAACAAAATGGTTGATTACTCGTTCCCACGCAGGAGCGTGGGAACGAGAGCAAATGTCCCTGTACATGCCCCTGTAAATGATATTGATGCGGTGGATATTCAAGGCTTGAAGACGCCGGAGGCCATCATCGCCCTGCTAGCGGCCGATAACACGCTCACGCGGCCGCAGCTGGCCGAGCGGATCGGCAAAGACATTCGCACCATTGGTCGCGCCTTGGCCAAGTTACAGCAAGCGCAAAGGATTAAACGGGTCGGCTCTGATAAAGCCGGCCATTGGGAGGTTCAATCGTGACACATTACAACACCATCGCCGAAGCTAATCACTTTATTGTATTAAGCAAATATGAAAAGGCGGGCCAGATAGCAGAAAGCTATCAGAGTGAAGACGCGCTAGAGCGCGAGCTCATTCAAGATCTTGTCAATCAAGGCTATGAATTCGTACCAGCATTAACTCGTCCAGACGCCATGCTCGCCAATGTGCGCGTGCAGCTGCAAACCTTGAACAATGTCACCTTTTCAGACGCTGAATGGCAGCGTTTTGTCGAAACCTATTTAGATAAGCCAAGCGACAACATTGTCGAGAAAACCCGTAAGATTCACGACGATTATATTCACGACTTCGTGTTTGATGATGGCCGTATTCAAAATATCTATCTGGTTGATAAAAAGCGCATTGCGCGAAATAAAGTTCAGGTCATCAAGCAGTTTGAGCAAACCGGCAGCCATGCCAATCGCTATGATGTCACTGTGCTGGTAAATGGCCTGCCGCTGGTACAAATCGAGCTAAAAAAACGCGGAGTCGCTATTCGCGAAGCCTTTAATCAGGTGCATCGCTACAGCAAAGAGAGCTTCAACAGTGATAACTCGCTGTATAAGTATTTACAGCTGTTCGTGATTTCCAATGGTACAGACACACGCTATTTTGCCAACACGGTGAAGCGCAATAAAAACAGCTTTGACTTCACCATGAACTGGGCGCAAGCCGATAATACCCTGATTAAAGATCTGAAAGACTTTACGGCTACCTTTTTCCAAAAACACGCATTGTTGAATGTGCTACTGCACTATTCAGTGTTTGATATCGACAATACCTTACTGGTGATGCGCCCCTATCAAATTGCCGCCACTGAGCGCATTTTGTGGAAAGTAAAAAGCTCATATGAAGCAAAAACTTGGGGCACGTCTGAAAGCGGTGGTTACATATGGCATACCACGGGGTCGGGAAAAACCTTAACCAGCTTTAAGGCGGCACGGCTTGCCACAGAGCTGGACTTTATCGATAAGGTGTTCTTTGTGGTAGATCGTAAAGATCTTGATTACCAGACCATGAAAGAATACCAGCGATTCTCACCGGACAGTGTGAATGGCTCTGACAGCACTGCTGGCCTTAAACGTAATCTGGATAAAGATGATAACAAGATCATCGTTACCACTATCCAAAAGCTCAACAACCTCATGAAAAGTGAAGGCAAGTTGCCTGTTTACAATCAGCAGGTTGTGTTTATTTTTGATGAATGCCACCGCAGCCAGTTTGGTGAAGCGCAAAAAAATTTGCAGAAAAAATTCAAGCGTTTTTACCAATTTGGTTTTACCGGCACACCGATTTTTCCGCAAAACGCTTTGGGCGCTGAAACCACCGCCAGCGTGTTTGGCCGTGAGCTGCACTCTTATGTCATCACTGATGCGATTCGGGATGAAAAAGTGCTCAAATTCAAGGTGGACTACAACGACGTCCGGCCAAAATTTAAGGCCATAGAAACCGAGCAGGATGAGAAAAAGCTCAATGCAGCAGAGAATAAACAAGCCCTGCAGCACCCAGAGCGTATACGCGAGATTTCACAATATATTTTGCAACACTACCGGCAAAAGACACATCGCTTGAATGGTAACAACCAAGGGTTTAATGCCATGTTTGCGGTGAGCAGTGTCGAGGCGGCTAAGCTCTACTACGAAACACTGAATGCGTTGCAAAAAGACAGTGATCGACCATTAAAGATCGCGACAATTTTTTCGTATGCCGCCAATGAAGAGCAGGATGCGGTTGGTGAGATCTTAGACGAAAGCTTTGATGTATCGGCTATGAACTCGAGTGCCAAGGAGTTTTTAAGCGCCGCAATTGCAGATTACAACGGGTACTTTAAAACCACATACAGCGTCGATAGCAATGGCTTTCAAAACTATTACCGCGATCTCGCGAAACGGGTAAAAGCAAAAGAGATCGACCTGATTATTGTGGTCGGCATGTTCCTGACCGGTTTTGATGCGCCAACACTCAATACTTTGTTTGTGGATAAAAACTTGCGCTATCACGGTTTAATGCAGGCATTTTCACGCACTAATCGAATTTACGATGCCACTAAAGCGTTCGGTAATATCGTCACTTTCCGAGACCTAGAAAAAGCGACCGTCGATGCCATCACCCTATTTGGTGATAAAAACACCAAAAATGTGGTGCTGGAAAAAAGCTATCAGGAATACATGGAAGGCTTTACCGACGTGATCACCGGTAAAGCTAAACGCGGCTTTATGGAGGTGGTCTCCGATTTGGAGCAAAACTTCCCCGATCCGGCTGACATTGAAACAGAGAAAGAGAAAAAAGCCTTCGCTAAAGTATTTGGTGAGTACTTGCGGGTCGAGAATTTGCTACAAAACTATGATGAATTTTCGAGCCTAAAAGCGCTGCAAAGTGTGGACACCAGTGATCCTGAAGCGGTCGAAGCGTTTAAGAGCGAGCATCATGTGGATGACGAGAAGCTGGCCGAGATGCAGACCATTCGCTTGCCGTCAGATCGTAAGTTGCAAGACTACCGCTCAGCCTACAATGACATTCGCGACTGGCAACGCCGCGAAAAAGCCGCACAAAATCAATCCGAGTCAACCCTTGACTGGGATGATGTGGAGTTTGAGGTGGATTTGCTCAAGTCGCAAGAAATCAATCTCGATTACATTCTTGAGCTGATTTTTGAGCACAATAAAAAGACTAAAAGCAAAGCCGATTTGGTGGATGAAGTGCGCCGGGTGATCCGCGCCAGTATCGGCAACCGTGCTAAGGAAAGCTTGGTGGTGGACTTTATTAATCAGACCGATCTCGATCAGCTGGGTGAGAAAGCCAGCGTGATTGAAGCTTTCTTTAGCTTTGCACAAGCGGAGCAAATGCGTGAGGCGCAAGCACTGATTGAGGAAGAAAACCTTAAATCCGAAGAGGCAAAGCGCTACATCACGACCTCACTCAAACGCGAATACGCCAGCGAGCAAGGTACGGAACTTAACAGCCTATTGCCTAAGATGAGCCCGTTAAACCCACAATACCTGACCAAAAAACAAACCGTCCTGCAGAAGATTGCTGCGTTTGTCGATAAGTTTAAAGGCGTTGGCGGAAAAGTATGATAGCTAGGAGATAACTTTGATATGCGTTCCCACGCAGGAGCGTGGGAACGAGAGGTGAAGCAGCTCACTGGCGTTATTCGAGTGCCAGAGATTACATGGGAGCGTCGGGACTGCTGGAGATTTGTCGCAAGTGTTAGCGAGGTATGCATTCCCACGCGGGAGCGTGGGAACGAGAGGTGAAGCAGCACACTGGTGTTATTCGAGTGCCAGAGATTACATGGGCACGACGGGGCTGCTGGCGGTTTGTCGTGAGTGGTAGCAAGGAATGCATATGGAGTTTTAACTATGGGGAGAAGCCGCTACAAAATCACCGAGCCTCACTTACCGCACTTCGTGACGTTAACCGTACTGCACTGGATCCCGGTATTCACGCGCCCGGACACCGTTAATATCTTGCTAGATGCTTTGCGTTTTTTAAGCAGAGACGGCCTTAACGTTTATGCTTGGGTGGTGCTAGAAAACCACTGTCATTTAGTGCTGCAAAGTCAGGCATTGGATCATGATATTGCTCGACTTAAATCATGGACGGCGAAAAATCTGATTCAATACCTTGCTGAGCGCAACGTGAAGCAAATACTGGATCAACTGGCGTTTTATAAAAAAGCCCACAAAGGTGATCGCGCTTATCAGTTTTGGCAGGAGGGTGTGCATCCTGAATTGATACAAAGCGATGCCATGATGTGGCAGAAAATCGACTACATTCATCAAAATCCGGTGAAACGAGGCTATGTTGATGAAGCTGCACACTGGCGTTATTCGAGTGCCAGAGATTACGAGGGAGCGTCGGGGCTGCTGGCGGTTTGTCGCAAGTGGTAGCAAGGCAAGGTATGGATTCCCACGCAGGAGCGTGGGAACGAGAGATAATTAGTTAGAAAAGCATTTCTTTAGGTAGCCGCAGTATGTATTCCCACTCGAGAGCGTAGGAATGAGTTATGTGTTGATACGCACTTTATCTATCCTGAGCTATGTTAAGAAGGTAATACGTGTTCGTCGTTACTATAGAGTGGCTCGATATTCATTCCTAGACGTCTGAATGGGAGTGAATAATACTCTCTAAACTCATGCGCTAGGAGGAATCATGCCAACACCAACCCCCGATTTTGGTCTACCGGATGACTTTGACCAATACCTCGACAAACTGATGGAGTCCAATGGCACCGATCCGGCTCTGGGCGAAGAGCTTCGTAATGCGATCATTAAAAGCTGTCGAGAAGTGAATGATAAATTATCCGAGTCGTTCTCAGATTTATCGAAAACCGGCTTTGAGCCAGAGGACGAGGCGAACAGCGAGGACGATGATTAACTTATTCCAGAATAAAGTAAACCCCTCACAGTAACGTCTAGGCGCTGGTTTTGTCACTCTTTCCCACGCAGGAGCGTGGGAACGAGAATATGCAATGGGCCGTAGAGCGTGCCACAGCAACACCAACAAAATTGCGATAACTCTCTAAAAATTTGGGCTTTTTGGTATGGTTGGCTAATTTAATAGACAGTGCGGTCAGAACCTCATTGTCCTTTGGTTTCTTCAATGAGCGAGGAGCAGGCGCTGTGGGCAGGGTTTGAGTCGCTTTTTGTTAATGAATACAAGGAGTGTGGGATGGAGAGGTTGATGCGATGGATGACGTTCGTTGTGGGCGGCTTGTTGTTGGTGGCCTCTGTGATGGCGCAGTTGGCGCCGCATCCACAAAGTGTGTTGTTTGAAAATGTGCGTATTTTCGATGGTCAATCTGCTCAGCTTTCTACCCCCAAACATGTTTTAGTTGAGGGAAACAAGATCACACGGATTTCGAGTCAGCCGATTGACGTGGTGCCGTCATTGAACGCTGTAGTGATCCAAGGTGAGGGACGCACGCTGATGCCGGGGCTGATTGATGCACATTGGCATGCGATGTTGGCGACTGTTTCCGTCCCACAACTGCTTACCGCAGACGTCGGCTATATCAATCTTCGGGCCGCACAAGAAGCTGAACGCACGCTAATGCGAGGCTTTACCAGTGTACGTGATCTTAGTGGGCCGGTATTTGGTCTGAAAAAAGCCATTGACGAGGGTATAGTCGCTGGACCGCGCATTTGGCCCTCCGGTGCAATGATTTTGCAAACGGGCGGACATGGTGATTTTAGGATGCGTTATGAGGTGCCTGCTGCGAACAATGCCGAGCTGAGCCGAGGTGAATCGCTCAATGGTGGTGTGATAGCGGATGGCGTGGCGGAAGTAAGAAAGCGTGTTCGCGAGCAACTGATGTTAGGCGCCTCGCAAATCAAACTCGCAGCGGGGGGAGGCGTCTCCTCTGCGTATGATCCGATTGATGTGGCGCAATACTCGGAAGAAGAATTCCGTGCCGCGGTAGATGCGGCAGATAACTGGGGCACCTATGTGACGGTACATGCCTACACGCCCAAAGCGATTCAAACTGCGATCAACGCGGGTGTGAAAGTGATTGAACATGGACAGCTCATGGATGAAGCAACTGCACAATTAATGGCGGAAAAAGGCGTATGGCTGAGCGGCCAAGCCTTCCTTGCTAACGAGTACTCGAATCCGACGCAAGGAGAGGCGAAAGTAAAACAGCAACAGGTCGCCCAAGGCACCGACAACGCC
Organism: Salinivibrio sp. IB872; assembly: GCF_001995345.1. Classification (NCBI taxonomy): domain Bacteria; kingdom Pseudomonadati; phylum Pseudomonadota; class Gammaproteobacteria; order Vibrionales; family Vibrionaceae; genus Salinivibrio; species Salinivibrio sp. IB872. The sequence continues at coordinate 62,571 of NZ_MUFO01000001.1, forward strand.
TTTAAGCTTGCCAAGCAATATGGCCTTAAGGTGGCTTGGGGCACCGATATTTTATTCAATCCTGCCATGACCAAAAACCAGGGCGCGATATTAACCACGATGACAAAGTGGTACACACCGGCTGAAGTGTTATCGATGGCAACGTCTGGGAATGCAGCCTTGCTTGCGCTGTCTGGCAAGCGGAGTCCATATCAAGGGAAATTAGGGGTGATAGAAGAGGATGCTATCGCCGATATACTGCTTGTTGAGGGTAATCCGCTGGAAAATCTTGACCTGATTGCCGAGCCTGATGCGCACTTCGTTGTGATCATGAAAAACGGCAAAATCTATAAAAACACCTCGGAAACAACAGGGTATTGATAGCCAATGAGTGCACGCGATTGTTAGAGTGGCAATGGCGTGCGCTGTTGTCTTTGAGCTTAATCGGCCAAGTGCAGAGTTAGGCCAACACTCAGTTGGTCGCTATCTGCTTGATGTGTTTTTAGTTTTTATTGTCACTTCTTCTTTACTGATAAGCCGCAATATTCTCCGCTCCCTATGCTGCTAGGCTAGATCTTTGCCGCCAAACTCGGTACATTACACGCAAATAGAAACTATTCTCACTTTTGTTTATGGCGGAAGCCATATCACCAAGCATGTTTGTAGATATCACCATGATAAAATCGTCTTCATTTCGGCTCGTGCTGGGCGTTGCGTCCTGTTTGGCGTTTACGCCAGCGGTGAGTGCAGATCAGCTCGAAAAGGCGCAAGCCATCGAGGGTAAAACCACCCAAGAAGCGGCACAGTCGCAATCACGCATTAATCGCCGCGCCGATGCCAGTTTGGCTATGCGTCAAGAAATTGAGCAAATTCAAACTCAGATCAGTAATTTAGAAATCTACCGCGATCACCTACAAAACTTGGTGAGCAACCAACAGGTAGAAGCACAAAGCCTTCGCGATCAAATCATCGAGATCAAGGAGACGCGCCAAGGCATTGTGCCTTTGATGTACCGCATGCTCGACGGATTGGAACAGTGGATTGCTAAAGACATGCCACTGAAAGCGGAGCAGCGACAAGCACGCCTAGAAAAACTTCAAGCGATGATGGGTCGCGCCGATGTGGCGGATTCGGAGAAGTTTCGTCGTATTCTCGAGGCCTATCAAATTGAGCGTGACTATGGCACTAAGCTAGATGCTTACCAAGACACCATTGCGCTGGATGGTCGGGCACATCAAGTGGATGTGCTGCATCTTGGTCGCGTGTCGCTGGTGGCCCGTAGCCTTGATGGCAAGCAGCATTGGGTCTGGAGCACGCGAGATAAGCAGTGGGTATCCTTGGATGCGAGTGCGGGCGAAGCCGCGGATAAAGCCTTCGCGGTTGCACAAAAACAAGTGGCGCCGTCGTTGTTATCTCTGCCTTTAAGTGCCAACCAAGGGGTAAAATCATGAGCTGGAAAACCCTGATTGCTGCAGCCTGTTTTATGGCTGTCGCGCCTTTGACCCATGCTGACGATCTTGTGGGTCAAACCCAACAAGCGCAGCAGCAAGCCCGTGAACACAACCAAGCGCGTGAAGCGGAGTTCGCGATGACGGAGCGGGAGCTGCGCGCCAAACTGAATCAGTTGAAAGCGACCCGTAATGCGCTTGAGGCGGAAACCGAAAAACTCAGTGACACCTTTAGTGACAACGAGCAACAACTGGCGTCGTTGGAAGATAAACTTCGCTTAGAATCGGGCAGTTTGGGAGAGCTATTTGGCGTGGTGCGTCAAGCGAGCAAAACCATTCAAACCGACAGCGCTTCCAGCTATGTAGGCATCACGCAGCCGACCTTTAATCAAACCGTTTCAGAGATCGTTGCCGCCGATACATTGCCGTCACTCAAACAGCTAAATACCTTGTGGCAAGGGATGCTCACCCAAATGCAAACCAGCGGCGAACTGCAAGCGTTAACGTTGCCGGTTGTGGATGCGCAAGGCGTGTCGTCTGAGCAGTCGGTGGTGCGCATCGGTAACCTTGGGCTGATTAGCCCGCAGGGCTATTTGAACTGGCAGTCGGACAGGAAGGTGGCGATCCCGTATCGTGCGCAACCTGATAATACCCTGACTACATCCAAGCTCGAGCAAGCGATCACCTCGGTGGGTGAGCCTGTGCTGGTTGATCCGTCGCGCGGTTTTCTCCTCAGTCAATTGGAGAAAGCGCCAAGCCTGGCGGATCGCTTTAACCAAGGCGGTTTTGTGGCCAAAGTGATTGCGGCGTTGTTGGCTGTTGGTCTGTTAATTGCGCTCTATCGTGGCGCGGTCCTTTTGTCTATTCATGCCAAAATGCATCGTCAGCTGAAACATCCAGAGTCACCAGAGGATAACCCACTTGGCCGTGTACTCAAGGTGTATCATGATGCGCCACAACGCGATGTTGAATCGCTGGAGTTACGTTTGCTGGAAGCGGTTGTCGATGAGCAGCAAGGCTGTGAAAAAGGCCTCTCTATGTTGAAACTACTGGCAGCACTGGCGCCAATGCTGGGTCTGTTAGGAACAGTGACGGGGATGATCGAAACTTTCCAAGTGATTACCCAGTTTGGTAATGGCGACCCGAAAGTGATGGCAGGCGGTATTTCGATGGCTCTCGTGACCACGGTACTCGGCTTGATCGCGGCGATCCCACTGCTTCTTGCGCATAATATTTTGAGCGGGCAGGCCGATCACATTCGCGGCATGTTGGAAAAACAAAGTATTAGCCTTGTTGCAGAACAAGCCGAGCAACCAGCGAATACGGCGGCCACTGGACAAGCAGCATGATGGATGTAGAGCTACTTTCCCAATTCAATCACCAAGATATTTGGTTTATCTTGCGCCATTTTATGGCGCAAGGTGGGCCTGTGCTATGGTGGCTGGGTCTGGTAGTGCTGTTTTGCTGGGTGTTGGTGATCGAACGTTTGTTGTACTTATACTCACGGTTTCCGGTACAACGGCAAGCGTGGGTATCGGCTTGGCAAGCACGCACGGATCATCATTCGTGGTATGCACGCGCTATTCGTCAAGGGTGGCTATTTGAAGCGCAGCATGAACTGGGGCGCTACCTCAGTTTAATTAAAGCGCTGGTGGCCATTTGCCCGATGTTGGGCCTGTTGGGCACAGTCACTGGAATGATCTCGGTATTTGATGTGATGGCCAGCCAGGGGAYCAGCGAGCCACGCTTGATGGCATCGGGGATCTCGATGGCTACGCTGCCGACCATGGCTGGTATGGTGGCGGCCCTTGCCGGCATGTTTGCCCATGCCCGTCTAGTTAAAGCCTGTCAGCGCCGAGAAGTTGCGCTTGAACAGGCGCTTCGGAGTCAGTAATGCGATTGATTCGACCTCATAAGCAGCGCGAAGAAGCGCAAATCGATTTAACCTCCATGTTGGACATTGTGTTCATCATGTTGATCTTTTTTATCGTCACTAGCTCGTTTGTGCGCGAATCCGGGGTGGAAGTGAACCGTCCCGAGGCGAGCCATGCAACCAGCCAAAAAGATGCCGGTATCTTTGTCGCAGTGACCGCATCGAACGAAATCTATATTGATAAGCGTTTGGTGGATGTAGAGCGTGTCGAAGCGACGTTAGAGCATGTGCTGTTGGATAAGCCGGATGCGTCCCTTGTGATTCAAGCCGATGAACTGGCGTACAATGGTACCGTCGTAAAAGTGATGGACGCCGCCAAGGGAGCAGGGATCGCGAGTATTGCCTTGGCTACGGAGTCGCCATAATGAAGCGATGGCTGATTTCAATGCCGGTCGCGCTGGTATTCACGTTAGGCTTATTTATGCTGATGGCTCTGATGGTGGGTCACAGTACCCAGCGCCCGCAAGAAACGTCGACCTCGATGAGCATCGATATTTTTATGCAGGAGCCAGACACCGATGTGCAGCGTCGTCAGCGCACGGTGCCAGAGCGGCCGAAACCACCGGAAATGCCAGATACGCCGACGCCGGTGACACAAACACAATCGACAGCTTCCGCTCAGCCGGATATGCCAACGCTGAATTTGCAGACCAACATTCAAGGCGTCATGGTGCAAGCTCCCTCACTGGGTGATTTAAGCGTCATGCAGGGGCCGAATAATCAGCAGGCTATGCCGCTATTTCGGGTGGAACCCAATTATCCACCACGGGCCATGCGTCGTGGTTTAGAAGGATATGTAGTGGTGCGTTTTACCATTAGTCCTTCCGGTCGACCGCAAGATTTGAGTGTGGTTGAAGCAAATCCGCCCCGTGTGTTTGAACGTGAAGCACTGCGAGCGCTGCGTAAATGGAAGTACGAGCCCAAAGTGGTGAATGGAGAAGCCGTGGCGCAGCCGGGTCAGCAGATCAAATTGGAGTTTAACTTACGCTAATGTTGAAACGACTTATCTTTACCTTGGCATTGATGTTTGCGCTGCCCGCCGCGGCGCAGTTGTCACCCTCGGTTGCCTTATCGATTGAAAAGGCACAAGCGTTAGAGCAAGCGTCTAAGTTGGGCGAAGCCATTGCGCTACTCAACAAGCTGAATGTGAAACGTGATTTTGACAAAGCTTTTGTTGACCGTGCGCTGGGGGTTTTCTACTGGCAATATGGCAACAATGATAAAGCGATTGTTCATATCAAGCGCGCGGTAGATAGCGAGCAATTGCAAGATGCGCAAGCGTGGCAAACTAAGCGGATGTTAGCCGATTTACTGCTGATTGATGGCCAATACGCGGCGGCATTGCAATATTATTATCCGCTCGCCCGTTCGGTACCTAAAGAGAAATCCGAGCAGGCCGAAGATGTGTGGCTGCGTATCATGCAAGCGCATTATCAACGCGAGCAATGGCAGAAAGTGTTGGCTGCGTATCCGGACTATGAGCGCGCCATGAATAACACGGCCACCGTGTCGGCGCTATCACTCAAGCTTGGGGCGCAATTGCAATTGGAGCAATGGCGCGGGGCGACCCCCACTTTAAAAGCCTTGATTGCCCTTGAGCCAGATAATAAACAGTGGTGGCGTCAATTGGCGGCCAACTATGTGCGCTTAGAACAGCCGAAAAATGCGATTAGCACCTATTTACTTGCCAAGCGCAAAGGGATAGCCCTAGAGCCGAGTGAGCAACGGACAGTGGCACAGCTTTACGCCAATGTCGGTGTTCCTGAGCGCGCAGCCAAGTGGCTGAAGGGGTTGCCTGAGAGCGAGCAAGATGCGCAAACACTTGCTCAGCAAGCCAGCCTTTGGCAACAAGCGCGTGAATGGCCTCAAGCCATTTCAGCTTGGCAACTAGCAGCTAAGAAAGAGAGCCAATATCACTGGCAGCTGGCGTTGATGCAAATTCAGCAGGGTGATTATCAGCAAGCACTCACTTCGCTAGACAGAGCGGGAAAAGGGGCTTCTAAGAAGGATATTGCGCTAGCGAAAGTACAAGCGTATTACAAGTTGAATCAGTTTGACCATGCCCTTGAGCAAGCTAAAGTCGCGCAACGTATTTCGCCGGATGACGCAGTAGAAAGCTGGTTAACCTTTTTGAAAAAACGCCAGAAGATGCAACAAAGCTAATCAAGGTTAATTGATATCAAAGTTAAAGAAGGCCCCACAACAAGTGCTTGTGGGGCCTTTTTTATTATCGCGAGTGTCTGATCGACAGGCACAAAAAAGGGCGCCAACGGCGCCCTACATTCAGTCAGACAAGGTTTCTTATGCAACAGAAACGTTAGATGCCTGTGGGCCTTTTTGGCCTTGCTCAACGGTAAAGTTTACACGTTGGCCTTCGGTAAGGGTTTTAAAGCCTTCACCAACAATCGCGCGGAAGTGTACAAACACGTCTTTTTCGCCGCTGTCTTGAGTGATGAAACCAAAACCTTTCTCTTCGTTAAACCACTTTACGATACCAGTTGATTGATTAGACATAATCATTCTCTCTTAAATTAAAATAAATAGGGTAGCTTTGAACGGAGTCGATGAAATGTCTAAAAGCGAAAGTGGGTAACGTTAGAAACTCTATAATATTGATAATAGCGTAGCTTATGTCGACTTTTACTTGATGAATCATTGATGCTCCATGTTCCAGAGCTGTGACCACCATACAGCAATCCCAGTTCATGTAAAGCGTTTATTACTTATTTTGTCCCCAGTGTTTTAAAAGATCAGACACATTGGTTTTTGGGTGGTTGAGCACGTTGTCATCTTTCGTGGCTTCGCCCACCACGTCATTGGGATTATAGAGCGCACATGATTTCATAGAGAGGCAGCCGCAGCCGATGCAGCCACTGAGGCGTGACTGTAGCTGTTGAAGCCGCGCAATTTGGTCGTTCAGGGTCTGATCCCAGTGCTCTGCCATTTTACGCCATTGCGCTTGAGTGGGAGCTTGGTGTGAAGGAAGCTCACTGAGTGCTTTGCCAATCGCATCCAGTGACAGGCCAACATTTTGCGCCGCTTTGATCACGGCAAGGCGACGCAGCACTGCACGGTCGTAACGACGTTGGTTACCCGCGTTGCGTTGGCTCACAATCAGCCCCTTTTGCTCGTAAAAATGCAGGGTAGAGACCTTTACCCCCGCACGCTTAGCCACTTGCCCGACACTCATGGTCATTTTTTGCTCCCGTTGCTGTGATTTTCATTTACCTCAATATAACTTGAGGTTTTATGATGGCGAGTATGTTGAAAAAACAATGAGAGGAAAGTCACTGATGGCAATTACGAAACAAGGTTTTACCGTCACTGTGATGAAGGTTGTCACTATCACGGTTGGCATTACGCGAGCCGATAAAATGTTGAACGTTTGTTCAATGGATCAGCTATCTGAATATCTTCGCCACGATCTCGGTGTGAGGTCTGCGTATCACCCTCGTCCATCAGCCAGTCGCTTTCTTTACTGACTTTACTGAACCGTGGCGAAAGGACATAAAAAAGGCCAGTCTAAGACTGGCCTTTGTGCGCGTTAGCGTGCTAATCGCTGGCTATAAGGAACTAGGCGAGTAGTTCGTTAGCGGTTTCTACAACGTTTTCAACGGTGAAACCAAACATCTTAAATAGCTCACCAGCCGGTGCTGATTCACCAAAAGACGTCATGCCAATGATACGACCGTCTAGACCCACGTACTTGTACCAATAGTCGGCAATGCCGGCTTCGATCGCGATACGCGCTGTCACGTCTGATGGCAATACAGATTCGCGATAGGCTGCATCTTGCTTGTCAAACAGATCCGTGCTTGGCATGGAAACCACACGCACTTGCTTGCCTGACTCACTCAGTTGTGCCGCCGCATCAACGGCTAGCTCAACCTCAGAGCCAGTTGCAATCAAGATAAGCTCTGGCTTGCCCGCGCAATCTTTCAGGATGTAGCCACCTTTGGCAATGTTAGCAAGCTGTGCATCATCACGATCTTGTTGGGCAAGGCCTTGGCGCGAGAAGATCAACGCGCTTGGGCCGTCTTTACGCTCAACAGCTGCCTTCCAAGCAACGGCTGATTCTACCTGATCACATGGACGCCAAGTGCTCATGTTTGGTGTCTGGCGCAGGTTAGCCATTTGCTCGACCGGCTGGTGAGTTGGACCGTCTTCGCCCAAGCCGATGGAATCGTGGGTATAAACCTGAATGTTTTGCACCTTCATCAGGGCCGCCATACGCATCGCGTTACGCGCGTATTCCATGAACATCAAGAAGGTTGCGCCGTAAGGTACAAAGCCGCCATGCAACGCAATACCGTTAATGATGGCGGTCATACCGAACTCACGTACACCGTAGTGTAGGTAGTTACCACTGGCGTCGTCAGCAGTAATGGCTTTTGAACCAGACCACATGGTGAGGTTTGATGGCGCCAGATCCGCCGAACCGCCAAGCAGTTCAGGGAGCAGTTTGCCGAAGGCTTCCAGTACGTTTTGCGACGCTTTACGTGAGGCAATTTTCGCTGGGTTAGCCTGTAGATCTTTGATGAGCTTTTGGGTTTCGCTATCCCAGTTTGAAGGCAGGTCACCGTTCATACGACGCGTAAATTCCGCCGCGAGTTCTGGATACTGCGCCTGATAGGCAGCGAATTTTTCGTTCCATGCTGCTTCTTTGGCCGCACCGGCTTCTTTGGCGTCCCACTGTACATAAATATCTTGTGGGATCTCAAACGGACCGTGCTCCCAACCAAGGAATTCGCGTGCCGCTTTGATTTCGTCTTCGCCTAGCGGTGCGCCGTGGCAGTCATGGCTACCGGCTTTGTTTGGCGAACCGTAACCAATGGTGGTTTTGGTACAAATAAGCGTTGGTTTGCCGGTTTCAGCTTTTGCCGCTTCGATAGCTGCTTGAATCGCAGCAGGATCGTGGCCGTCGACCGCTGGGATAACCTGCCAGCCGTAAGACTCAAAACGTTTTGGCGTATCGTCAGAGAACCAGCCTTCAACGTGACCGTCGATTGAGATGCCGTTGTCATCCCAAAACGCAATCAATTTACCTAGGCCCAAGGTACCGGCTAGCGAGCAGGCTTCGTGAGAAATACCTTCCATCAGGCAGCCATCACCAAGGAACGCGTAAGTGTGATGATCGACAATATCATGGCCGTCACGGTTGAATTGAGCAGCCAGTGCTTTCTCAGCCACGGCCATACCGACGGCGTTAGTAATACCTTGGCCAAGCGGACCGGTTGTGGTCTCGATGCCAGGGGCATAACCGTACTCTGGGTGACCTGGTGTTTTTGAGTGCAATTGACGGAATTGCTTCAGATCGTCAATGGCAAGATCATAACCCGTAAGGTGCAGCAGTGAGTAAATCAGCATTGAGCCGTGGCCGTTTGATAGCACAAAGCGATCGCGGTTTGCCCAGTCTGGATTTTGTGGGTTGTGGTTCATGTGGTCGCGCCACAAAACCTCGGCGATATCAGCCATACCCATTGGGGCACCTGGGTGTCCCGAGTTAGCTTGTTGAACTCCGTCCATCGCAAGGGCGCGAATGGCGTTGGCTAGCATTTTGCGTTCCATGTGTATACCTACAGATTGAACAGGTTGAATACGGTATCGACGTTAATCATAAAAGCGGCCTAAGCCGCTTTTATTGTGTTAAATCACAGTTGCTCGCGAATCATGGCTTCGAGCTTGCCTTGGTCAACCGCGAAATTGCGGATGCCTTCAGCCAGTTTTTCAACGGCCATCGCGTCTTGGTTATGTTCCCACATAAACTCAGCATGGGTCATACGCGCTGGGCGCTGCTCTGTGGCGCCAGTGTCTTGCAATTTCACTGGCACGTCACCTTCTGCGTCACTAAGCTCTTGCAGCAGTTGTGGGCTGATGGTTAGACGGTCACAGCCTGCCAGCTCCAAGATTTCGCCGGTGTTACGGAAGCTTGCACCCATGACCACAGTATTGTAGCCATGCGACTTGTAATAGTTGTAGATGGTGGTGACGGATTTCACGCCTGGGTCTTCTGCTGGTGTGAAATCACGGCCTTCTTTCGCTTTGTACCAGTCCATGATGCGACCAACGAATGGTGAGATCAAGTAAACACCAGCTTCGGCACAGGCGCGCGCTTGCGCGAACGAGAAGAGTAGCGTCAGGTTACAGTTGATCCCTTCTTTTTCTAGGATCTCTGCGGCGCGAATACCTTCCCACGTTGAGGCGAGTTTGATCAAGATACGGTCGTTGCTGATCCCTGCCTCGTTGTACATGCTGATCAGTTTGCGTGCTTTCGCCACACTGGCGTCAGTGTCGTAAGATAAGCGTGCATCCACTTCGGTTGAAATACGGCCAGGGATAGCATTGAGGATTTCTTTACCGATATTGACCGCAAGACGGTCACACGTGTCTGCCACTTGTTGATCAGCGTCGTTGCTGTGTGATTTGGCGTAAGCAATCGCTTCTTCGATGAGCGGCGCATATTCTTTGATTTGCGCCGCTTTCAGGATCAGCGACGGGTTTGTCGTTGCATCTTGTGGTTGGTACTTTTTGATCGCTTCGATGTCACCAGTGTCAGCGACAACGGTGGTCAGGGCACGGAGTTGGTCCAGTTTGTTGCTCATCTTCACTCACCTTTTCTGCGTGATAGGCTCAGACGCCACGTTTGCGGGTTAGCGCCTGCTCTGAATATGAACAGATGCAACGCGCCTGAGCAAATGATGTGACGATCTTTGTGTTTTTCACATCGATTGTCAATTGTATTGCGAAATAAACCCGCGATACATCTCACTTCTTTGTGTGTGGTTTACTCTGGCTGTTGAAATGTGATCTGTTTCTCGTTTGGTGCCGGCTCTGACATATTCAATAGCGCCATGGCGCAACTGGCACTGGTTGCTAACACGTCAATGACACCTGTACGCAGTGCACCTAAGATGGACAACGCTTTGCGGCTCTCGCTTGCCATAGCAATCACATTAGGAATGCGCGCCAAATCTGGCATAGCTAGACCCACTACACGGCCTCGCATCAGATTATCGGTCGGTTGACCGTCCATGCGGAAAAAATCAAAGCCGCCGATGTCACCGACAATACCATCGTTAACCCGTGCTTCTACAAATTCGCGAGCGCTAAAACAGCCAAGTTTTACCATGTGGCTATTTTCATCCATATCGCCAATTCCCACCAGCGCAAACTCTGCTTTTCTGGCTTGGTTCAAGGTTTCACTGATGTTGGGGTGAGAAACAAAGACTTGTTGAATGGTTTCGTTGTCGACGTAGGCAGGGGCGTAGAGGGTTTCGCTGCTACCACCAAACTTTTTGGCGAGACGTCGACAAATATGGTCAGCGTTAAATGCATCTCCACTGCGGTGCGTCCCACCAATGGCGCAGACAAAGCGTGCTTGACGATGAGATACCACACCTGGGTGATCTGCGACTGCCGCGACATTTTGTCCTTGACCAACCGCGACCACCATACCGTCGTTCAGGTTGGCATCCAAGTAAGCTGAGACGAGTGTCGCCACCTGCATACGTTGCTCTTGGGCACTGGGTTGATCGAGAGAGATAAGTGCGCGCTTTAAATTAAACCTGTCCATTAAACGCTGCTCAAGCTGCGCACTATGAACGGGGTGAAACTTTACTGTGATTTCGACGATCCCTTCTTCTCGTGCCCGTCGCAGCAATCGACTGACCTTGGGACGACTTATTTTGTACTTACGCGCGATCTCTTCTTGTGTAGCGCTTTGTTGGTAGTAAAGAATGGCGATTTCAGTCAATAAATCGGTGTCTTCTTGCAACGCGTCTGGTGTGGTTGGCATCGTCATCATGGGTGTACTCATTGGCTAGTGGGATGTGTCAGCCCTGAATGGAATTGATTGCAGTATAGCGTCGAACATTATCATGAACAAATGTTCAAAGATACGTTAAGTGTTCACTTGTTGTGGGTTAACGAGGCAACAAAGATGAGATCTGTGTTTGAAAAATTAGCCATATCTATCTAGTTTTACAAATAATCGCCTTGAAAGTTATTCACAGTGTCGGAAAAACCAAGACAGACAGGCAGAGTTGGACTGGTCTGCTGGGTCAATCACGATAAAAATTGGAGTGAAGATGCTAATGCAGGCTCTGCAATCGCGACAGGCACTCATCTGGACCACTATTGCGCTCTCCGTTGCTTTTGTGGCGTCTGTTTTTTATGGCATCGCTAACCTGACCCGTGTCTTACAGCTCAATGATCCCTTGCTCGATGTGGAGTACCGTTACTTTATTGACGAGACCAACGAATTGTCACTCAATTACGTGATTGATCACGCGCCGTTTGCCACCGTACAAAACCCTGAAGCAATCCCCTGGAAGCTCGAATATCAGACATTTTGGATACAAGTGGAGTTTGACTATAAAGGGTTAACTGAGCGTCATCTCCATATTCTGACCGATAATACGACGATTGATTACTTGGATGCGTATCACCTGGTTGATGGCGATCAGATCGTGACTAAGTATGAGGGAGGCGATGTTACTCAATCGCGATTAGCCAATATGTCTCTCCCTGCCTCAGTACCGGTCACGCTCCTGCCCGATAAAGCGAATACGTTGCTAATCAAAGTGACGTCGAGTGATATGCCAACCATGCCGTTATGGGTGATGTCACATCAAGCGTACGATCAACTCGCTAAAGCGATTCATCTTCTGTGGGGTGGCTTTATCACCTTTATGCTATTAGTCACCCTTTATAGTGTCGGGGTGTATGTGTATAGCCGGCAGCGTGTGTATTTGATTTATGTGTTGAACACACTGATGGCGACAGTGGTGATCAGTGCCAATCATGGTTTTAGTCGCTATTTTTTACCGGAGTGGGCCCAGCGTTTTGTCAGTAACCATATTTTGGCATTCGCTGTATGCTTGCTGACCATTGCGCTGTGGTTCACCTACTTCTTCCTCGATTTTGAGCGCAGTCGAGACTACCAACGTGTCCGTTCCATGTTCTTGATGGCGACAGGTGCTTTAGCTGGCTTGGCGCTGCTTACATTTATCACTCCACCGTATATTTCCGCGTCGTTAGTGTTACTGTCTCAAGTGCCCATTTACGGATTGGTCATCTACTTTTTAATCAAACAGTGGCAACCGGGTAAATTCTGGTTGCTGTTATTTGGGTTGTCGTGGCTACCTGCAATGGTGGGTGGGCTAGCATTTTATGCGCTGATGCTCGGGTACAGTGAATATACCGTAATGAGCCGTTATGCGTTGATGCTCTCCATGGGGCTCACCATGATGTTGTTTTCGGTTGCCTTAGCCGAGCGTTTCCGGTACCAGCGAATGAACGCTATGGATGCACTGACTCATGATACGTTGAGCGGTTTGCCCAATACCAACGTGATTCACATCGCGATTAATGATCTCATCGATCTCAATATCAGCTTCAACCTGTGTTGTGTAACCGTTGACAACTACAATAATCTATTGCCCTACCTTGATGAAGATACGCGCAAGTCGTATATCAATACGATCGTTGATCGAATTCTAGAAGCCTTGGATGTTGAGCAGATTTATCAGATTGATACGGAATCAGATATACCTTATCAACGACTAGGGTGCCTCAAAGAGGGAATATTTACCTTCTTGATTGAGGAGGAAGATTTAGAGACATGTAACCATATTTTAGAGTCCGTCATTGAGGGACTTAACGGTGAACTTGCTATCGGGTCTTTTATTACCCACATCAATGCGCGAATCGGCGTGTGTCACTATCCGTCTGATGGAGCGCACCCTAGCCTGTTGATAAACCGCGCCATGCAAGCACTGCAGCAACATCGTTCCGTGCTCGGAGGATATACCCACTTTAACAACCACGAACACAAGTATCACGAGCTTCATGTTTCGTTAGTAGCAGATCTGCGTGAGGCAATTGAAAACGATGGGCTGGAACTCTATCACCAGCCTCAAATTGATTTACGAACAGGCTCCATTCATGGTTCTGAAGTGCTCGCACGCTGGATGCATCCACGCTTTGGACAGATTTCCCCCGATGTTTTTGTGCGTATGGCTGAGGATGTGGGTATTATCAACAACTTGACTCTATGGGTGATTCGACGTGCTTTCCAACAGCAGCAACAGTTAATTGCTAGCGGTCACTGTCGGCGCCTGTCCATCAATATCAGTGCGTCCGACATTTATATCCCGAACTTAGCGGCGCGAGTGGTTGATCTGGCAAGCCAATACGATGTACCAACGAATCTGGTTTCTCTTGAACTGACCGAATCGGTGATGGTTGAAGACTACGATTGGCTGAAGCGCTTGATCAGTGAGCTGTCGGAAAGTGGTATTGAGGTATCGATTGATGACTACGGCACCGGCTATTCATCGCTGTATTTTCTCTCACAGCTGCCATTTACTGAGTTGAAAATTGACCGTAGCTTTGTACGCAATTTACCCCAAAGTGGTCGCCATCAAAGCATTGTACGTGCGACGACGGATATGGCACGCTCACTTGGGGTCATGGTGGTTGCTGAAGGGGTGGAGTGTGAAGAAGCGGAAGCGCTATTGCGACGCTATGGCGTGGACGTTGGCCAAGGCTTTTACTACTCGCGCCCCTTACCGTTCAATCAGTATCAGGCTTACGTTCAGCGTATGGACAACGTCCAACCTGTCACGATTTTACGGCAAGGTCGCTTAAGCTCATCCGGATAACCGCATACAACTGGAAAAGTTGTACTCTTCTATTTTCTTCATGCCCTCCCTAGAAGGGCAAATAAATGGCACCCAAACAGCAGGCCTGACTAGCACCGGTGACAGCGGGCACGTTGCCCGGCTGATTATAGAGGGTTTGGCGGGCTAACCATGCAAACGCGATGGCTTCCATGTCGTCGCAACTGATCCCCACGTCATCTGAACGCGCAATATGCCACTGAGGCAGCGCCGCCTGCAGTGCTGCCATCAACGTTTGGTTGTGTGCGCCGCCACCACAGATAAACACGCGACCTTGCTCATGAGGTTGTATCGCCATGGCAATGCTTTGTGCCGTCAGTTCAAGTAGTGTGGCTTGCACCTGTGACGGAGAGAGTGAAAACGCCAGTAAGTGGCGATCCAGCCAGTCAAGGTTGAAGTATTCTCGCCCGGTGCTTTTTGGCGCGGGGCGTGAAAAATAAGGGTCAGAGAGCAAACGCTGTAGTAATGGCTGGTAGGCGGAGCAGCTGGCTGCCCATGCGCCATCTTTATCATACGCCTGATGTTTGTGACGCTGTATCCATGCATCCATCAGCATATTCCCCGGCCCCGTGTCATAACCGTATAAGGGTTGGTCGGGACATATCATGGAGACATTGGCAATACCGCCAATATTGACCACTGCGGTTGGCTGCTTGGCATCGGAAAATAAATCGTTATGGAATGCGGGTACGAGTGGCGCGCCTTGGCCGCCAAATGCCATATCTTTGCGGCGAAAGTCGGCAACCGTGGTAATGCCTGTTCGCGCTGCGATCACATTGGCGTCACCCAGTTGCATGGTAAACGGATAATCACCACTGGGTTGGTGATACACAGTTTGTCCGTGACAACCGATTGCAGCAACATGCTTGGGGCGTAAGCTTGCGCTTTCTAGCAAGGTATTGATGGCATGGGCATAGCACTCGCCGAGACGGCGATCTAACTGCCCAATCGCAGTGATCGCTATAGGGTGGCCGCGACTTAAACTAATCACGGTTGCTTTAATTTCTTGCGGCATGGGCTCACTGTGGCGCGCAATGGGCTCAACGTGCCCAGCTTGTGTAAAGCGTACTGCCACGACATCAATGTTATCTAAACTGGTGCCAGACATCACACCGATGTATATATCTGCTGCGGGTTGAGGCATGTGTGTTCCTTATCAATGCACAAATTGCGCAACCACTGGGCGTTATTACCACCCTGCGCGGACAGATGAGGGGAGCCCTAATAGGGAGCTGTTTAGTTGAATACCCCTTCCATGGCACGAGTATAAACAGATTGCGAATCTAGGCAAAGTGCTTGATTATTCTGTTGTGATAGTGGCTGCCAGCGTGGCATACGCACGGTATCAATACGTCACAAGGTTTTCAGTTGCCAAGCAAGTCACGTACTCATAAGGCCTTGGCACTAGTATAACGTGCCGGCGTGGCAGTCGGCTGACAATGGGATGAAGGAGATATGATGGGGCCAGTATGGTTGGATGTTCACGCAGAGCGTATCGACAATGAGGAAAAAGAGATCTTAGCTCATCCCAGTGTGGGCGGTGTCATTCTGTTTGCACGCAATTATCATGACAGTGAGCAACTGCAGGCGCTCACTGCAGAGATCCGTGCAGCAGCGGGGCGCGATATTCTAATTGGTGTCGATCAAGAAGGGGGGCGTGTACAGCGTTTTAAAGCGCCGTTCACACGTATTCCAGCGGCACAGTCTTATGGGGCTCTTAAGGCGGATGCTAGTGTTGCCGAGCAAGCCGGCTGGTTGATGGCCGCCGAGCTTATCGCGCATGGGATTGATTTAAGCTTTGCACCAGTGTTGGACTTAGGATTTGCTTGCGCAGCGATTAAAGATCGGGCTTTTGGTGACAATCCCGCGGAAGCTATTCGTTATGCACGTGCCTTCACCCAAGGCATGCGCGCGGTGGGAATGGCAAGTACGGGCAAGCATTTTCCGGGTCACGGAGGGGTACAGGAAGACTCTCATCTGGTGACGCCGCATGATCCGCGTGAGATGTTGCACTCGTCGGATTTCGCCATCTTCAAAGCGTTTATCGAGGAAGGGTTACTGGATGCCATGATGCCGGCTCATGTGGTGTATCCGCATCATGATGGGCAGCCTGCTAGTGCATCCGCGTTCTGGTTGACCCATATCTTGCGCCAGCAGCTGGGCTTTAAAGGACTGATTTTTTCTGATGATCTCAGTATGGGTGGGGCACATGTATTAGGCGATGCACCGGCTCGCGCCTGCGCAGCCTTGGAAGCAGGCTGTGATATGGTGTTGGTCTGTAATGACCGAGATAGCGTGGTTGCCGTTCTCGATACCTTGCCCATCACAGATGTCCCTGCGGCCAGCCAATTGCGTGTAGCAAAAACGATTGATTGGACAGATTTGCAGCTTGATACGCGTTGGAAGTCTGCCAGAACCCAGGTTACTGCTCATCAGGCCAAGTGGGAGGCGGCAACAGCGTAATACATATTACTTAGTACGCCATTGATAGCCTTTGTGGCTTGCTGTACACAAAAGGGCAACGCCGGAAGACGTTGCCCTTTTACTTATATTCTATTTAGCTGTGCGTGTGCTATCTCGCTATGCGCCTGAACCCGTTTTGTTGCCGTTGGGCGGTGTGGCCACCGTGTCATGCAATCTGTTAGGGGGCTAGCGACTGTTTGTCAACGGTCATCTCCGAAAAAGCCATCATCGTGTTGTTGACGGCGCGACTTGTTCTGTTGACGTTTCTTACCTTTTTTACCGCGTGGTGCCTCGTCATCAAAATAGTCGTGGTGTCGGGACTTGAACTTCTCTTTGTGTTGAGAGCCATGTTTTAACCATTGATCCCACTGTGCCATGGTGGTGCTTTCCTAACGCTAATGTATTTACGTGGCTGTGTTTGCAGCCGGATATTCAGGCAACGCGCGCGTCGCCCTTAAAGGTTAAGATAGCCCAAAAATTCACCGTCGACTAGTGAAATTATCATTGCAAACGTGTTTTTTTTACTCTGGGACAAGCTGGCCAGTAGAGCTTTGTAACTCATTGATTAAATGCGACTTATCGCTGCCATCTAACCAGACAAGATAAAGCTGATGAACCAATGCTGGGCTGGTGCCTACCAGATGCAGTTGTCCACGGTCGATGTATGGCTGAATAGCCAGAGACGGTAGAAATGCAACGCCGCCGTGGGTGAGTAAATAATTAAGCGCAAGGTGACACGATTGGGTATGGAGGACGGGTGGACGCTGCAATGCCTCAATACGACTTTGCTCGACAGCAAAGCGGGTTCCCCAATCCAAATAGACGATCGCTAAGTCTTGGATATCTGCCATGGTCACATCGGGCAGGTGGCTGACCAATTGCAATTGATAATCGCCGAGGTGATGGGAGTGCAATCCTTCGAGTTTGGGTAATTCAGACGTCAGACCGGCATCAATGCGCTTTTCAATCAATTGACGCGCCAGCATTTGTCGAGGCGTAGCTTCAGCGCGGATCACCCAATCAGGTTGATTGGCACATATACGATTAATCCAGTCACTGACCCCTTCTAGTTCCCAAAGCGTTGGGGAGGCTCCAATAGTGTCGAGCTRACGAATCCGAAAACTGACTGCCGATTGCGTCAAATAGAGGTTATCGGCCGCGTGGCCAAAATGACGTGTTTTACTGACCTCTATRAAGGTACGAAGAAGTTGAATATCCAAATAAAACACCCTGTAAAGAAACCACAGTCTTATTTAGGCAACAAAAAGTGATACGCGTCAAGTCACACCGCGTGATTTATCAAGGGAATGGAAAGGAAGCCGCGGTTAAAGGAGCAGATCGGCCAATGTTAGCGGTCGGTCGGTCAAACCAAGGTGCTGAGCCGGTGTTTGGTGCTGCTTGTCTTGCCAACACAAGTTGTGCCACGCGCGGTAAATATCAAGCAGAGGAAGCAGGCCGCCGGGACGTAAGCGTCGACGAGGTTCATTGACTAACAGCGCAAATTGCTGATGAAAATGTTGCTGATATTTCTTCAATGCATCGCAGCTAGCATGGGTTAACCAGTACGCTTCTTTGCCTTTTGCTTGGCCATGATCGCAAATGGCTTTTGTGCCTTCACCACTGCGCGTAAACGCCCAGCGATCGCGCCACCAACTGAGTAATACGATATCAATTTTCTCAGGCTCTGCGCCGGGTTGCCAGTATGCGTCCTGTTCAACGTATACGTGACTGACGCGTTTATCCCGAATGTCAGCTTCAAAGACGGATAAGCAGGCAGAGCGAAGCAAAGGCTCTTGCGGTGAAAACACCACAATGTTTTGCCAATGCGCCAATAAGGGCTTGAGATTTAGGTAGTGTGCATAGGTTGTGTACTGTGGACGTATCAAGGTGCCACGGTTAGGATAGATAAAATGCAGTGGCTGGGTATACGGGTCTTCCACATTCGAGCGGGCGAAAACCGCGCGATATTTTGCATCCACGCGACCGAGTAATCCCTCGGGTGTCGCGAGTGTTTCGCTTCGGTCGACATCAGGCGCACTGGCGATAAATCGACAATGATCTTGATAGGGATCGTGCTGAGCATTGACCACTGGGTGATCGTACGAATGATAATTCACGTCTTGCAGCAACACATAACCGCTATGTGCTTCCCCCGTGGCGAGCCATTGCACGCCATTTTGACTGTGTGGCTGCAAAGGTGCGTGTACGCTAGCAAGGTGGCCTTGGGTGGTTTCGCCTAAAAAGCGCGTATCATAAGCCGCAAGTTTTTGCCGACAGCGAGCGGCAATATGGTTGAGATGATCGTAAAAGGTCTTGGGGTTCAGCGTTAGACGGCGGCAAATCTCTCGCACCGTGTGGCCTGTGAACAGGTAGGCCAACAACTTTTGCTGTAACTCACTTTTTTTATTCACCCCCGACCAGCGATCGACGAAGGTGCTTTGACACCCTTTACAGCGATAGCGTTGTTTATCACCGCTGTAGCCAAATGCATGGTAGCAGGCTCGGTGGGTGAGTACGGGTTTGCCCAGATGTTCGCAATCTGGGTTGGTGCAGGCGCATAAACCATCGGCATGCAGTTGTCGCTGAGTGATCAGCTCTGCATGCACTTGGTGGTTGTTGAGCAATGGAGGAAACGCACCACACTCACGGCATACCAAGGTTGGGCGTGCCGGATTGGTGTGCTGAACCAAGTAATGCTGCTCATCAGTGGACCCAAAATTTGGGCAAGTGAGCGTTTTACAAAAGTTCAGCTGCAAGTCACCGGCAGCTGGGGGCAGTTTGCCGCTAGACACGTTTCCTCCGATCAACACTTACAGGTTGATCGCTGTTTCAAGCGATACAGTCATCATTTCGTTAAATGATTTCTGACGCTCGTCTGAGCTCAAGGCTTCACCACGGATGATGTGGTCAGACACAGTCAAAATGGTCAGTGCGCGCGCGCCCAGCTCAGCGGCCACACCGTAGATACCTGCCGCTTCCATATCAACCGCAAGGATGCCAAGCTTGTCCATGGTGTTGAACAGATCCGCTTCAGGGCTGTAGAACAAGTCTGCAGAGAAGACGTTACCCACACGAACAGAAACGTTTTGTTTACGCGCTTCACCTACTGCCGTTTCCAGCAGATGGAAGTCAGAGATCGCAGCAAAATCGTGGTTCGCGAAACGCGTGCGGTTCACTTTAGAGTCGGTTGATGCACCTTGTGCAACAATCACATCCATCAGTTTTACATCGTCTTTCACAGCGCCACAGCTACCAACGCGAATGATATTCTTCACGCCGTAGTCTTTGATCAGCTCATGCACGTAGATTGAGCAAGATGGAATACCCATACCGTGGCCCATCACTGACACTTTTTTCCCTTTATAGGTGCCGGTGTAGCCAAACATGTTACGTACGTCAGTGACACGCTCTGCGTTTTCCAAGAAGTTCTCGGCAATGTATTGCGCACGAAGTGGATCACCTGGCATCAGGACGGTTTCAGCAAAGGCGCCATCTGCGGCATTGATATGTGGGGTAGCCATAATGTGCTCCAATTATCTTAAGTTAAGAGAAAAAGCGTTCGATCACGGCCTGATAGGCCATGCCGCCAAGGTAGATACCAACAATGCCCATGATCCCCGATAGTACTGGGGGAGCAGGCAGTGGTAGCTTGATCGCGCTGAAGAAAAAGCCAACGATGGCACCAGCGACGACCGCAAGTAAAATCTCGTTCATTGTAACCCTCAAACAACTTATTAGATGCAGTCAAACTCATGTCGGTGCCGATTTTGCGACAGTTCTAACTGTCTTTATTGTCTTTGCTCTGGCGCCGGATGAGATGGACTCAGTGTATGTAACAACGCCCTAGTAACGCGCGATCCTGATCACAACTATCTGCATATTACCGCGAATACCCCCTAATGGTTACCAAATATGTTGATAGTGTCGATGCAATCGCTTGCTTTTTGGTCATTCAGAGCATGACGTGTGATCACGTAGGCCTTTTTGATGGTGTGTGAGGGGATAGTGGCGCAAACAAAAACAGTTCTTTTGCGCCAGATCAAGGTAGGCATCAGCCGTCACTGAGTCACTTTTGCTGTTGATCGCTGCTCGGATAGCAAACATAGATTGATGTCTCTTATCTTGCGCAATATCAATATAATTATAAATATGAACGATTCTCACTTCTATTCGTGACTTCGTTTTTTAATTGCGCTAGCATGCTGCCATCAACCTTGATGAGGAACTAGCGATGCGAGCTTTTCGTTCAATTTTTCAACTTGTTATCTTAACGACATCTTTACTATTTGGTAGCCAAGTCGCGGCAAAAACCATTGAGCATGCGATGGGTACAATCGAGATAGATGGCGTGCCACAACGTGTGGTCGTGTTGGGCCAAGGTAKCTTAGACGTGTTAGATCGTATTGGTGTTGAGCCTGTGGGTGTGGTCAAGTCACTGATGCCCGACTATCTTGCGGACAAGTACCAAGATGAAAAGTACGTCGCCGTGGGTACGGTAAAAGAGCCGGACTATGAGGCTATTTTCATGGCTAAGCCGGACCTGATTATTGCTGAAGCACGTATGGCCTCCCTGATGAAAGAGTTGGAAGAAATCGCCCCGACGATTATGTTCCAAGCAGACTACAACCAATATTGGCAGAGCGTGCAGAAAAACTGGCGTATGCTGGGTCAAGTCTTCGACAAACAAGACAAAGTGGAAGCAATCATCGCAAAGATGGATGCCAAAATTGCTAGCACACGTAACAAAGCCGCTGCGGATAACTTTAATGCGTTGATGGTGATGAGCAACGGTAGCAAAGTGGCAATGTTCGGCGAGAAAAGCCGCTTTGGTATGGTGTTTGATGAGCTCGGCCTAAAACCTGCGAAAAGCGACGATGTCGAGGTCGCCGGCTCTCATGGCAACTTGATTTCTTTCGAGTATATTGCCGATGCCAACCCAGATGTACTTCTTGTGCTAGACCGTGAGCAAGCCATTGGGGAAGGTGTGGGTAAAGCGAAAGCGCGCTTTGATAATCCACTGGTTAACAAAACGCCAGCCCATCAGAACAACCGTATTAGCTATCTAGACCCAACGGCGTGGTACATCACCATGGCGGGCATGACGGCGATGGATAAGATGATCGACGATGTAAATCGCGTTCTCTAACCGCCAAATAACTGGCTAATATTGACCCGGGCATTCCCCGGGTCTTTGTGATTGTAAGCGTCTCAACGGTAGTTGTGTTGTGAAATACCTTTCTATACCCGTACTCGTGATTCTCGCGCTGTTATCGATTTCGATAGGGGTGGCGCACGTATCGATTGAAAATCTACTCGCAGGCGATGCGCAAGCGTGGACCATTTTTACCACCAGTCGAATTCCGCGATTATTGGCCATCTGTTTGGCGGGTGCCGGCCTCAGTGTTGCCGGCTTAATCATGCAGCAGATTTGTCAAAACCGATTTGCCTCACCTGATACCACCGGCACCATTGATTGTGCGTTGCTGGGTTATGTGTTGACGCTGGTGGTCTTTGCCGGCGCGAGCCAGTGGTTGGACTTGGCCATGATTGTCGGGACTGCCATGGCGGGCACATGGTTATTCGTTCGTTTTCTGCAGCGCCTCAAATTCAAAAACACGGTACTGGTACCACTGATTGGCATCATGTACGGCAACGTGGTGTCTTCGCTCACTCAGTTTCTTGCTTACAAATACGACCTGATTCAGACCTTGCAGGCATGGACGGTCGCTAACTTTTCGTCCGTGTTGTCGGGTAACTACGAAATCTTGTTTGTCGCTGTGCCTGTTTGTGCCATTGCTTACGCCTATGCCAGTCAATTCAGCGCCGCCAGTATTGGCGAAAGCTTTGCTAAAAATATTGGCTTGGACTACCAAAAAGTGGTGCTGTTCGGCGTGATGGTCGTGGCGCTTTTGTCTTCGGCCGTGGTGATGATCGTAGGGGTGATCCCTTTCTTGGGCCTGATTGTTCCCAACGTGGTGTCCTTATTTATGGGCGATAACATTAAACGCAATCTGCCATGGACTGCATTCTGGGGCGTTGTGCTGGTGTTGAGCTGTGACATTTTAGGTCGAGTGTTGATTTTCCCTTACGAAGTGCCGATCGCAATGATCATTTCCATTCTTGGGGGCGCGGTCTTTATTTATTTAGTCATGAGGGATAAAGCCAATGCGTGATGTGGTTAAACTCTCTCTTGTCTTCCTCGGTACGTTGGCCGTCGCTGGATACTTTCTGGGTCATGGCCTTACAGCGGATAACTACGCCTATTTTCTCTCGCGTCGTACCCCGAAAGTATTGGCGATCGCCCTCGCAGCAGTGGCTATTTCGGCGTCATCGTTAGTGTTCCAAACCATTACCAATAATCGCATTCTTACACCGTCGATTCTTGGCTTCGATAGCTTGTACATGTTGTTGCAAACAACCTTGCTGGTGGTATTTGGCGCATCCAGCGTATTGCTGATTAATCCGTATTTAAATTTTGTGGTATGCGTGATCTTAATGACGATTAGCGCCACGGTTTTATTTACGCTGTATTTTCGACGCCGACGCGCGAACATTTACACCTTACTCTTGATTGGTATCGTGCTGGGGAGTGTGTTTGGCAGCATCAGTCAGTTTTTTACCTTGCTGGTCGACCCGAGTGAGTTTGCGGTGCTGCAAGATGCGATGTTCGCAAGCTTTAACAATGCGAACCGTGATTTGGTGTACATGAGTGTTCCGGTGCTCGCATTGTGCTTGCTCGCGCTTTATCGCTATGCCAATCAATTGGATGTGTGCTGGCTAGGAGAAGACAACGCGATTAGTCTTGGCGTCGATATTCGCCGTCTGACCCTTAAAGTGATGATGATTATCGCGGTGATGATTGCAGTATCAACGGCGCTTGTCGGCCCAGTGCTGTTCTTTGGCTTGATTGTGGTTAGCCTCGCGCGACAAATGTTCATCAGCTATCAGCACCGTTTCTTGATTATCGCTACCAGTATTTTGGCCGTGTTCTTGTTGCTAACCGGTCAGTTTGTTGTTGAGCAGTGGTTTGGCTTTGAAACCACTGTCAGTGTCATTATCAACTTTGTTGGCGGGAGTTACTTCCTGTACCTGCTGACTAAAAATAAGTTTTAACCATTATGATTGAACTGATCGAACTCTCTAAATCCTATGGGCAAACCAAGGTAGTTGACCAAGCCAGCGTGCTGTTTCCACCGGGAAAAGTGACTGCAATCATAGGGCCCAATGGCGCAGGGAAAAGTACCTTGTTATCGATGGCCAGTCGACTGACTGACAGTGATGCGGGGCAGGTTTTAATTGGTGAGAAGCCGTTGGCCGAGTGGAGCAATGAAGCATTGGCGAAACGTCTTGCGGTGTTGCGCCAGTCCAATAATATCAATATGCGCTTTCGCATTCGTGAATTGGTCGCGTTTGGTCGCTTTCCTCACTCAAAAGGCCGTTTAAGTGACGACGATAATCGGATCATTGATGATGCCATCGCGCAGCTTGGTTTGGAGGAGCTTCAAGACCGCTTTATCGATGAGCTGAGTGGGGGCCAGCGCCAGATGGCCTTCATTGCGATGGTTGTAGCGCAAAATACCGACTACATCTTTTTGGATGAGCCGTTAAATAACCTCGATATTCGCCACTCTGTGGCCATTATGCAGACGGTGCGTGACTTGGCGCACCGCCATAATAAAGCCGTGGTGGTGGTGATGCATGACATCAACTTTAGCGCATGTTACGCCGACAATATGGTTGCGATGAAAAACGGTGAAGTGGTTGCCAGTGGTTCGGTGAACGAGGTGGTAACGAAGCCGGTGATGGAAAGCATTTATGAGATTGAATTTGATGTGAAAGACATCAATGGACAACGTATTTGCCTTTATTACGGCGCCCCGACACCGGCGTTGGCGCTGGCTCAGTAAACGGTCTCCAGTCACGAACATGACTGGAGACTACCGTGTGACTAGTGCGATTTTGCGGTACTTGGTGTGTTATGGCTGGTTGGTGCACGAGTCAGCCACCAACTGGCCAGTGAGCCAAGCGTCACCATCGCCACGCCTTGCCAGAAGGTGAGCGTTAGTTCGGTCGACAAAAGAATGGCGGACAAAAATGTCGATAAAATCGGGATGAAATAAGACAAGGTCGCCAAAAACACCAAGTTACCCTTAAGGATGCCAAGGTTCCATAATCCGTAACCGCCCCCCATTGCCGCACCGGCTAATAGGACATAACCGACGTCTGACCAAGAAGCGGAAAATGCTGGCGCGTCGGAGAGCGCGAAACCGATCCAGAGTGTGATGGCGGTGGCGATAAAGAACCAAGTGATACCATTTTTTCCCTGCGCACTCATGCGAGTCAGATTACAGTATATGGCCCAAATGATGGCACCACTGAACGCCAGTGTGTAGCTCAATGGATTAGAGTGAATATTGGCGACTAAATGTTGCCAAGACACCCCCTGTTTGCCACCAACGGTCCAAACGACGCCTAAAAAGGCGACCATCAAGGCTGGGTAAAGCCAAAGACTGACTTTTTGACGTGTGATGAGCACGGAAAAAAACACGGTTAGACATGGCCACAAATAGTTAATCACGCCCATTTCGATCGCTTGTGTCCGCGTATTGGCCCACGCTAACGACAACGAAAGGCATAACTCGTAGACCACGAATAACACGCCGCCAACAATCAAGTAGCGGCGCGGAAAGTCACTGAGTTTAGGTGTCCCGACAAAAAGCACTAAGCAGAGCGCTGCGATAGAGTAAATGGCAGCAGCGCCACCCAAAGGGCCAAGCAGTTCGGTCACGTGGCGAATCAGGGCGACATTGCTGCTCCACAGCAGGATCGCTCCACACCCCGCAAGCGTGTATTGATTCATAACAGGCAGTCCAAGCAAAAAAGCTTAAATTGCCTATCTTTTCGGCATCACGCAACCCCATCAAACATCTTTTTGTTTCTTCAATGCTTTTTTTGCAAGTAATGTATCGAGTGGCGTGGGATGATCGATTAAGAATCCCTGAACATAATCGATACCAATGTCTTTGACCAAAGCGAGTTTTTCTTCATCAGAGACCCATTCAGCCACGGTTTTATACTGCATGGTATTACAGATATTGACGATGGATTCGATAATCACGCGATCTATTTTATTTTCCTTATCAGCCAAGTTTGCCACAAATTGACCATCAACTTTGACCACATCGACATTAAACAGTTTGAGATAGTGGAAGGAGCATAGTCCTGAGCCGAAATCGTCAAGCGCCACATGGGCGCCATAGGCACGTAGCTCGTCAACGAAAGAAATGGCGGAGTTAAGGTGGCTGATCAGTGCCGATTCCGTGATCTCAAAACATAGCCTATCGGTGGGGAAGACAGACTCGGCAACCAATTGTTTGAGTCGGGCCTGGAAGTTGGGGTCACTGATCGAATGGGCGGACAGGTTAATATTGAATCTTAGCCCAGAATCTGCGAGCTCTTGTGCGCGAGTAGTCAGGACATAGTTCGTCACCCACTCATCAATATCGCGGATATGACCAAAAGCTTCTGCGGCGGGAATAAACTCTCCGGGGCTCACAATGCTGCCATCGGTGTCCACCATACGGACCAATAACTCGTACCAGTGTTCGACTGTCGGCCCTTCAACCGGCGCAACTTGCTGACCATAAAGTGTAAATCTGTCTTCAGCCAACGCTCGGGTGATTTTACCGACCATTTGCATATCATTATGCCGTCCTTGTGCCGAGCCTGAAATATCATCGTATTCCACGATCTGACCGCGGCCTGTGGATTTGGCGGAATACATCGCCACATCCGCGCGACTCATCAAATCGGAAAGGGAAAGTGCATTATCGGTGACATTGACAAGTCCAACACTGGCACTGATAGAGAAAATACGCTCCCCATACGGGAAGGATAGTTGTTCTAAGCGATGGATAAGCGTTTTAATGGTGTGTTTAGCATCATGCATATTGCAATTGGTCAGCAGTACCGCAAACTCATCCCCGCCTAGGCGTGCGACCGCATCGTCACTGCGAATGTTATCGGATAAGGCTTGGGATACTTGGCACAACACTTCATCCCCAGCGTGGTGACCCACCGAGTCGTTAATGATCTTAAATAAATCGAGATCGATAAACGCTAATACGGAAGGGATATCCATCTCTCGCGCTTGCACGAGGTGCTGTTCCATGAAGGTTTCAAATGCGCGTCTATTGGGCAGTTGTGTCAGAGGATCGTGGTTGGCATTGTAATCGAGCTGTGCCATTAAGGCGTGCTGCTCTGAGACATCTCTCAAAACCACCACATAACCACGATGCGATTGTTGCTCGTTATCGCCTAACAAGGGAGAGATGGCGACAGAAACATACACTTGTTTGGTGTTATTGAGCACGAGCCGATAGGCATCTTGAATATGGGTTTCGAAATGCGTGTTGAGCTGTTGTTCACTGAGGAACGACAAGCGAACCGGCTCTCCATGATGGAAAAGATAAAATACATCATCGACCGATTGGCCAATCGGGGCCTGCATACGATAATTGGCAAGTTTTAGGGCGGTATTATTGAGATAGACCAAATGGCCTTTCTCATTCAAGGTGATCACGCCATCATTAATAGAATTCATGACCACATTGAGTTGTTCACGCTCGGATGCCAAAGTCGCGTTTAATTTATTAATTTCGGTGTTATCCCAATTGGCTCCAATCATGCGGATGGGCTGGCCGTTATCATCAAATTGCGTTGTCGCTAAGGCACGCAAATACCGCGTGTGCCCTTGCCGATCAATGATACGAAATTGCGTATCAAGCTGTGCCATATTGGCGAAGGCTTGCGTGAGTTCATCCTGAACGCGTGGAAAGTCGTCAACATGAATATGTTGTTGCCAGGTGGCGAGTGTTTTGCAACCGGCGCCTGTCGCTATGTCATAGAGCTGATACATTTGTGAATCCCACTCGAGGCGGTCTTCTTGCACGTGATATTCCCAAATCCCGATGTTAGCCGCTTGTGTGGCGGCTTCTAGCCGACGTCGAAGCGTATCGTTTTGCACATTTGCTAAGTACTGCTCGGTAATATCAATCGCAGTACTGAGCACAGTTTGGGCGTCATCGTCTTGGCGTGCGGAAGATTGGCGAAGGTAACGATACTCACCTGATGCGTTTTGAAAACGAAATACTTCAATGACACGTTCAGTATGGCCATCAACAAGCAGCTTCATGGCCTGCTCAAGCGCAGGGCGGTCTTCGGGATGAATCCGTGCGAGCCAAGCTTGATAGGTGCGAATCTTCTTGGCTTGAATGCCGAGTAAGGGCGCAGACCAATCAGAAAAGATCAGTAAACTTGTTTGGGTGTTTAATTCGAATACCGCGAGCTTGTTGATATCAAGTGCAAACCGCCAGCGCGCGAGCCAACGTTTTTGTTCACGTTGTGCCGCTTTGAGTTGGTTGATATCTTCGACTTGGCTGATCAGATGGGTAACATGCCCGGCGTGTTTGTCACGTACCGCAGTAACAGAGAGCCGCCCCCAAACAACATAACCATCGCTGCGGACAAAGCGCTTTTCCATCCGCTTATTATCAATATTCCCGATGATCAGATCGTTAAAATAGGCCTTCAACTCATCTTGATCTTCCTCTCGGGTAAAGCGAGAAACATGGACGCCGCGTAGCTTGGTCTGTCGGTAGCCCCAAAAGGTTGCAAGGCTCTGGTTGATATCTTGGATATAGCCGCGCGAATCGAGTATCGCCATCCCAATTAATGAATTGTGCATAGCCTGAGTCAATAAGGAGTGTTGCTGAGTATGTTGGCGTTGATGCTGGCGATAGCTATAAGCCAGTTGAGTCATACATACCCCAATAACGAGCGTGCTCGCGGCAGTGGCCAGCATGGGGATGGAGGCTTGGTAGCTACTTTCTAGGTGAAAGGTCAATACCCCCATGGCACTCAGCACATCAAAGCTCAATACCGCCAACGCGATCGTACTCAGGCCAATTAAGCGGCTCTGTAGGGTGGCGGCGAGGAAAAATAGCCCAGTCAATGCGATAAATGGATAAGGAATAGCGTAGAGCACCGCAGTGATCAGTGCGAATAAGGCCACACAGCTGGCTAATAAATAGCTGGGAGATGTGTGAACAATCAGTGCATTTTGTCGTTTAGAACGGCGCTCGGCATTGATCACTAACAAGAGTGGAAAGAGGGCAACAAAGCCGATCAATTCGCTTAGATACCAGCGTCCCAAGGCGTAGTCGACATGCATCGCGTCGTGAAAGGAGAGTACGCTGGCACCTAAAACCGCACCGAGCAATGGTGAAAGCACGATAGTGGGTCCGATACCGCGAATAAACGGCCACATACCTTCCAAGGCATGACCAAAGCGCACCCGCATGGAGCGGTAAAGAAAACAGCCCAGTAAGGCTGTCGAGCCGTTAATTAAGGCAAGACTGATACTGAGTGATGAGGGGATGCCCATCAAGGTATCGGCATAATAAATGCCAACGATAAAGCCAAGCAGGCCAATTGGCCACGCATAGCGAGGGAAGCAAGTAAGCGCAAAAGCACCGGCTGCGGAGGCGTACCAGATGATGGCGAATTGCTCGCTGTCGGGGAGGACGGCAAGTGAAAACCACACGAGGGTAAAGCCAGTGACTGCAAGCGCCAAAAATGCATGGGTGGAATGGCGTACTCGCCGACTAAAAATCATGAGTCTCTCGCTAATAACAACAACCTATGGTCAGCTTAGCCCACTTTTACGTGATTAAGATGGGAACACAAGGATTTTCGAACTGTAGTGAGGACTCTGCGATTTTGGCCTATACGGCTTTGGTCTAAATTTGATCTCATTCACCGACTTTGCCAAAAAAGCATGTAATTAGTATGAAATTGTGTACAAAAATAAAGCAAGGCAGAGTGGCGATGTGTTAGTCATTTCAATACAAGCATAGCCACAGATGGCAAGTGACTTAACAGGGATAGGTGACGAATGACAAACAAGGAAACAGTTCCGCTGATAAAGATGATCGTCCCGATGGCAATGATAACGGTGATCATTGCGTTTGGACTCTGGCTCACAGCGCCAATCTCCACCGCAATGATGCTCGTTGCCTTGGGGTTACAAACATTACTCAGCATGCTGGTGGTTTGGTTGGAAAGACGGCATGGCCAAAAGGCAACGGATAAGGAGAATGAGCCTGAAACGCATGCCTTACCGGTGGAAACCGTCGGACGTTTAGCCAATCGTGCCACGACCAATGCGATGGCAGCGGCGGAAGTGTCGCATTCGGTTGATATTCTCAATACCCACCTCGCGGAGCAGTACGCGGCTGTGGTGGAAATTACTGATACAGCACAGCATATCGAGCAAACCTTAGCACAAAATTGCCAAGCGCAAACCGATGCGGTGGAACAAGTTAGCGCAATGCGTGAGCAAAGCTTGCAGGGATACCATCAGTTGAGCGCGTCGATTGATGAAATGCGCCAAATCAACCAAAAAACAGCGACCACACTTACTCGCATTCAAGCGTTAGATGCCAACGTGAATAAGGTCAGTGATGTCGCCAACGTTATTGATGCAATTGCAGAGCAGACCAATCTGTTGGCGCTCAATGCAGCCATTGAAGCCGCACGTGCCGGCGAGCAGGGGCGAGGCTTTGCCGTAGTTGCCGATGAGGTCCGCCAGCTTGCGCAACGAACCTCTGAAAGTACTACAGAAGTGGCGAGTATCATTCGTCAGATCATGACAGAATCTGGTGAGGTGATGGAGTATATTCAAGCGCTCTCGACAGATGTGGATACCGGAACCAATAATGTCGAAAAGGTGGGTCAGCTATTACAGCAGCTTTCTAGCAGTGCCGATACTGTAGAAGAGGCGGTGAAACAAATTGCTGAGGGATCGAGCGCTAACAGTGCTAGCTTAGAGCAAATCGCTGCATCACTCACGCAAGTGCGAAGCGGATTGGAGAGCAGTGATCAGCAAGTGAGTGCATTGACCAAAGAAGCGGAGAGCTTAATGGATACTGCCGAGATGACCAATGCAGTATTTGCAGAATTATCGGATGCCAGCCCTCACCAGCGTTTCTTCGCTGCCGCCTGTGCATGTCGTGATCGTATTCAAGAGGCCTTTGAGGAGGCGGTTCGCAGTGGCACGATTAGCCAATCCGATCTGTTCGACCGTCAGTATCAACCCATTGCCAATACGGATCCGCAAAAATATACCACGCGTTTTGATGCCTTTTGTGATCGCCTCTTACCCCCCATTCAAGAGCCGATTTTAGAGCAAGATGACCACATTGTTTATGTGATTGCGAATGATACCAATGGCTATGTACCTACACATAATCAGCGATTTTGTCAGCCTCTTACCGGTGATTATGCGCAAGATATCGCCGGTAACCGTACAAAACGCTTATTTGACGACCGAACAGGTAGGCGTTGTGGGCAACATACTGATACCATGCTGTTGCAGACCTATAAACGTGACACAGGTGAAGTGATGCATGACTTGTCTGTTCCTCTTTTTGTCGGTGGTCGACACTGGGGAGCGGTGAGAATGGGGTATCATCCGCCTGTGTCTGCGGATTAAGCGAAAAGGAGTAGCAATGAATCCAGTTGCGATTGTAACCGGGGCAAGCGGCGGCATCGGCCGAGAGACCGCAAAGTTGTTAGCACAGCGTGGCTATGCCATCTGTATTAACTATCTAAGCAACAGTGAATCCGCATTTGAGTTGGTTGATGAACTCCAAGCCATTGGTGTAAACGCAATTGCGGTTCAAGCCGATGTCTCGACCGAGGAAGGCGTAACACGTTTGTTCAGCGAAGCGGATAACCGCTTAGGTAATGTCACAGCGCTGGTCAATAACGCGGGTATTATGCAGCCTCAGTCTTCGGTCAGTGGGATGGATGCGGCGCGCATCAACGCGATGTTTCAGGCCAACGTGACCAGTGCGTTTTTGTGTTGCCGTGAAGCCGTCTTACGTATGTCGCAATCGCGTGGCGGACGTGGCGGGGCGATTGTTAATGTATCGTCTGCTGCGGTAAAAACTGGCTCGCCAAACGAGTATGTTGATTACGCGGCGACGAAAGCTGCACTCGATACGTTAACCATTGGCTTGGCGAAAGAAGTTGGACGCGAAGGTATTCGTGTTAATGCTGTGCGCCCGGGCCCGATTGATACCAATATGCATGCCGCCGGCGGTGAGCCTGATCGCGTCGCCCGCGTCGCGGACAACATTCCATTGGGGCGAGGGGGCTCAACATTGGAAGTGGCCGAGATGATCGCTTGGCTGTTGTCGGACAGCGCCTCATACTCAACTGGCAGCCTCTTTGATGTTGCAGGCGGTATGTAGTCACGTTTTTCTAATCATTTGTCGGCGAGCGTGGCTGTCTGCTGTCTATGTTTAATAGAGAGGAGTTCGCCGATGATCGAGAGTTTGATACCCAGTTTGGCGACATGGTCGCCGCTGGGTTTATTTTTTCTTATTATTGCCACGTCATACTTACTAGAAGACGCTGCTATCGCGTTGGCGGCATATATTGCGGTACAGAGCTTGCTGCCGTGGCCGTCTGCGTTATTGGCAATCTTTATTGGCATTGCCAGCGGTGATATGGCTTTGTACTTACTGGGTCTTTATGCGCGGCGGTATCGAGGTTTACGGGCTCGCTTACTGACGCAAAAAGGGGTAAGAAAAGCGCGCCATGCACTCCGCCGTCAACTGTTCCTCAACTTATTCCTAATCCGCTTTATCCCAGGTTTACGGACCGTCGCTTATAGCCTCAGTGGTTTCCTCTCCATTTCGGTAGTGATATTTGCCCTCGCGGTTGGTGTGGCGACAGCGTGCTGGACCGGATTGATCTTCTGGGGAGCGTTTGAGATTGAGCATAATCCTTGGTTGGCAGAGCGGCAGCTGACTGGCTGGGCGTTTTTAGGCGCAGTCGTTGGACTGGTGCTGGTGAACCGATTTTTACGCCGCAGAGCATTGCCAAAATTAACAAAGAGGCAGTATGACCAAGTCTAAATCGGTACTGACCGGACAAACGGGTATGCCAGATTATCCTGTTGTACGCACGTCGGGGTGGTTTGAATTCTTACCCGCTTGGGCGTTTTATACCCCTGTCGTCGCGCAATCTATCGT
This sequence comes from Salinivibrio sp. IB872, assembly GCF_001995345.1. Taxonomy (NCBI): domain Bacteria; kingdom Pseudomonadati; phylum Pseudomonadota; class Gammaproteobacteria; order Vibrionales; family Vibrionaceae; genus Salinivibrio; species Salinivibrio sp. IB872. The sequence continues at coordinate 95,179 of NZ_MUFO01000001.1, forward strand.
ACTTGCTGCTTACTACCGCAGTGTGACTGTCCCTTTATTGGCCAACCCTGGCATTTTTTTATCTGGCATGGTGGGGGAGGCGAAATCAGATATTTTTGCACTCGCAGGGGACGTGGCGCACCAATACATCGCCCCTTATGTGTGTTGGCAGAAACCTGAAGGTGTGGATTCAACAAGTCTGTCGTTACTGCAGCACAAGCTCGCGCAACAAGCGATTAGTTTTCCATTGGTTGCTAAACCGGATAAAGGATGCCGAGGCGCCGGTGTGCAATACATCGATAGTGAGCGCAAACTGCACCGTTACATTGAGGCCTTCCCGACCCACCGTAAGATTATTTTTCAAGCGCTTGCCCCTTATCCTGCCGAGGCGGGGATCTTTTATCTGCGTTATCCCGGTGAGGCGACCGGTGAGATTATCTCTCTGGGGCTAAAGTATTTGCCATCAGTAATAGGCGATGGGGTGTCTACGCTAAAAACGCTGATTGAACAGCATGCTGATATTGGTACACGTGCCCACTTATACCATGCTCGTCATCAACACCGACTCGATACGGTGATCGCAAAGGGAGAGCGGGTGACCTTGGCATTTTCTGGTAGCCACTGTCGAGGTGCGCTATTTAAACAGGGCGCACACTATGTGACACCTGAACTGCAGGCAAAGATGGACGAGATTGCCAACGACATTGATGGTTTTTACTTTGGCCGTTTTGATATCAAGTTTCGTGACATTTCGTCGCTAATGAAAGGAGAGACGTTGTGCATCGTGGAAATCAATGGTGCCAGTAGCGAGCCCGCACATATCTGGGACAGTGACAGCAGTTATTGCGAAGCAGTACGTGCCTTGATGAGCCAGTATCGTCACCTTTACCGGATTGGCGCGGTGTGGCGGCGGCAAGGTTACACACCGCCCTCGTTACGGGTACTACTGAACGCTTGGCGTGAAGAACGACAATGGATGACGCGCTATCCACAAACTGATTAAACGGCATGACTTCTGCTAGGTATGGATGGGATCAGGACAGCGCAGGATGACAGATCCCACTGACTGTCAAACTGTACTAAGGTAATGAGTATGCATTGTTCTCTTAACGAAGAAGATCGCGCCGTGATTCGCGGCAATTTAGACGTGATTGGCCAAGCGCTGAAGCTTCTCGAAAGCCTCTCTGATACCACGTACAGCCAGAAGAAAGCAGATGGCTTTACTAGCACCATCGGTCAGCATATGCGTCATGCGCTTGATGTGTATGTGGCACTCAAGCAAGGGGAAGCCTGTGGTGATATCGATGCCGATAGGCGTCGGCGTGGGCATCTGGTTGAGCACGACCGGCAGATGGCACGCAAAGAGTGGCAATGGCTTGCCGAGTGGCTAGAGTCTCTCTCTCATCAACAACTGCATCGCCCCGTGCATATTTCTACCCAAGTGACCTTATATGCCACCAATACGGTGTGCCTTTCTACCACAGTGATGCGCGAGCTTATTGTGGTAGCCAGTCATGCCACGCATCATTTTGCTATGATCCGCAGTGCCGCCTATGAACTCGGTGAAGTCTTGGATGAACATATTGGTGTCGCGGCGGCGACCGCAAGCTACGAGCGAGATCAGCTTCGATGTGCACGTTAACTTGGCAGGCTTCACAGGATGGGATAGACCTGTTCTTCAATCGTGATGAAGCGCGAGGCCGCAGTCGTGCGTTACCGCCCAAGACCTATCAATTGGATCAGACTCAGGTATTGATGCCTATCGACCCGGACGGTATGGGGACATGGATTGCAGCCAACGAGTTTGGCGTGATTGTCTGTCTACTGAATGATTACCAGCATGCCCAAACGGTTGCGCCACGATTAAGCCGAGGGCAGTTGGTCAAAGCGTTAGCGGTTTGCACCGATCTGGATGACATGGCGAACGCGTTGCCAATCGATGCGTTGCGCGATTTTGCTCCCTTTTTGCTGCTCGGTTTTGCAGTCGATGGCCTATCAGATAAGACACACGGCTCGGAGGTTGTTCCTCGGGCTTGGCGATGGAACGGTCAGACGTTGCGGTGTGTTGACTGTCAGCCACCAGTGGTTTCCTCTGCGATTGATATTGATACCACCACGAACACGCGAACCTACTATTTAAGGCAAATGGGTGGCACAGTACCGACCCGGCAGCAACTGTTGGCGTATCACCGCAGCCATTTGCCCGAGCGCGGTAGTGCGTCAGTGTGCATGCACAGGGAGGATGCCAGCACAGTGAGTTTGACGCATGTACACATCGGCGCCGATGGTATCACCATGTATTACTACGACGGAGCGCCATGCTTGGTCGAGACACCGCAAGCGGCGTATCTACCGCTTGCGAGAAACTATGATTTAAAAGCCAATACTGGTACCGACGGTCACTGAACTGGTTTCAGCATCACCGCGGTCGGCATAGGTCAGTTCGAAGGCTAGCCTTGGCCCGGTGGTGGTATTGAGTTTAACCCCAATCGTTCCGATAGCTCCCCAGCCAATGTCTTTTTCATTGCCAAACTCTGTGCGGTAGTAGTTGGCGCCACCGCGCAAATAGAGGCTACCCATTTCGCCCGGCACAGTAAACTGGAGGGCAACGGGAATATACGATGAGGTTAAGGTGCGCTCAATACCGTTACTGTCTTCAAAATCAGCAGTAGTTTGACCGTATCCGGTATACAAGCTGCTGTAATCCGTCAACCTAAGCGTCCCGTTCGCTTCCCATGTATGGCCGGTTTCTGTCTGTCCTGCATATTTTACGTCGGTGATACTGGCACTCGCACCGACGCTAAGCGGAGAGGTTTGAGCGGTTGCGCTGGTTGCGATCAGCGCGCTTGTGCATAGCACGGCAAGCGGCATCAGTTTTTTCATCGTCAGATCCTTTTAACAGGTTGCAAGCCTAAGCCTGATTGTCACCATTATAAGAAGCTAACGGCAATCGTATCGAAACCTTGAATGAATTTTGTGCGCTAGGTGAGGACGAACGTAAAGTTTCCCATCAAGCGATTTTATCCATCCGCAAGCAGTGCTATTGTATGGCCCCTTGTGTACGGGCATGGCTATCATGCGTATTTGTTTATCAAAGGGTCCGAGAAATGAAATTTGCTGTTCTTGATCAAGCGCTATACGACCACCTTTATCGTGATATCGAAGCGTTTCGTAACACGTTTGATCTTCCTTGTAACGATGCTGCGTCATTGGACGAGAAAGCGGACGATCTGCACACGGCGTTAGCGGTGGAAGAAATGACAGAGCTCGCGGAAGCGGACTCATTGGTTGAACAGGTAGATGCCATTGTTGATAGCGTGTATGTACTGATGGGCCGCGCAGTACAGATGGGCTCACGCGGATACCGTGATCAGTTAGAGGTGAGCTATCTCATTGATATCTTATTGCAAATCGCTAATCGTCTCGGTATTGACTTTGTGACCTGTTGGGATGAAGTGCACAGCAGCAACATGAGTAAGGTATGCCGTAACGAAGGTGAATTTGCAGATACCCAAGCATTTTATGCCAACAAAGGCATTGATGTGGTCGCCAGCCCTAAGGCCGATGGCATTATTGCCAAGTGTGCCAAAGATGTCACGGTCGAAGGTAAATTAATCCGTGAAGGTAAGGTCATGAAGTCGGTTTACTACCGTCCTGCCGATCTCGCGAAATGTGTGATGGCAGAACTAGCCTAAATTCTGTTAAGCACATCGTTATTACGCCATCGCTTTGTCGGTGGCGTTTTTGTATTTAGCCTATTGTGTATCCTTGATCTGACTAGAGCATTGACTCTGCTCTAATACGTGGCCGTTTTGGTTTGTCATCAAAAATTAGCAAAGATGTCTGCCTTTATAGCGTAAATGCGTCTTATTCCCTTCGTGACTTTTGCTACATCCGCTGATTTGGGTCTAAATTGAAAACTTGCGACTGACATAAAATCTTTCGGTCCGTTTAGTGCAATCACTCAATGCAGGGTGTGCACTAAACCAATCTTGCAACACAAAGGTAGGGAGAACACTGTGACCAATCTATTCTCACTTGAAGGTAAAGTCGGCATTGTTGCTGGGCTTGCCAATGAGAACAGTATCGCGTTTGGCTGTGCAAAAGCATTGCAGCAAGCCGGCGCAGAAGTGCTGGTGAGCTATGGTACATCGAAAGCGGAGCGTTTCGTTGAGCCTTTGCGCGGCGAGATGGGGGATCCGGAGTTGATGCTTTGTGACGTTCAAGACGATGCCCAACTCGATGCCTTATTTGAGCGCGCTAAACAAAAATGGGGGCGGATAGATTTTGTGGTTCACTCTATCGCCTTCGCACCGCTCGAGGACTTACATGGTCGTGTGGTGGATTGCTCGCGCGATGGCTTTTTACTAGCGATGGATATTTCTTGTCACTCATTTATTCGGATGGCGAAGCGTGCGGAGCCTTTGATGCCAGAAGGCGGCGCACTCTTTAATATGTCCTACTATGGGGCCGATAAGGCGGTGGATAACTACAACATGATGGGGCCGGTAAAAGCTGCCTTAGAGTCTGCTACCCGCTATTTGGCGGCTGAGTTGGGGCCGCAGGGTATACGTGTCCACGCCATTTCACCGGGGCCGATTCGTACCCGTGCAGCATCTGGACTTAAAGAATTCGAGGCCTTAGCCGTCGACGGTGAAACGCGATCACCATTGCGTCGTTTAGCCACGGTGCAAGATGTAGGGAGTGCGGTGGTTTACCTTACCTCAGATGCGGGACGTGCTTTGACGGGGCTCACCCATTACGTAGACGCGGGACACCACTTACGTTTTTAATTAGCGTTTACGATTTGACTGATTCGATTCATTGAAGGAGTCCACTATGACAGGGACACATAACGAGGAGGTCATCGAGAATAAGACGTACGATGAGATTTCAGTAGGCGATGAAGCCTTTTTAGAAAAGCGCCTGACCATGGAAGACATTAAGCTGTTTGCCATCATGTCAGGGGATGTCAACCCGGCCCATGTGGATGATGATTTTGCCAAAAGTAGCCGTTTCCAAGAGATCATCGCTCATGGGATGTGGGGCGGTGCACTGATCTCAACGGTGCTCGGCACACAGTTGCCGGGGCCGGGGACCGTATATCTTGGCCAAACACTGGCGTTTAAAGCACCAGTGATGCTGGGAGACGTGCTGCGCGTTGCCGTTCGTGTTGATCAAATGGACGATAAACGTCACCACATTGTGTTCGCTTGCCGATGTGAAAACCAACGTGGTGATGTGGTGATTGATGGCGAGGCACGCGTGCTTGCGCCCACAAAGAAGGTCCGGCGCCAGCGAGCTGTGCTCCCCGAAATCCGTTTAACGGAACGCGGACAACTGCATGCTATCTTAACCGCGGCAGATCATCCGGATCCTATGCGCACGGCCGTCGTCCACCCAGTGGACGACAGTGCTATCCGTGGCGCAGTGGCTTCAGCAAAACAGCAATTAATCATTCCTACCTTGGTGGGCCCTCGCGATAAGATCATGGCCGCGGCGGACAAAGCCGAGCTGGATATCAGTGAGTTTGACATTGTCGACGCACCGCACAGCCATGCAGCAGCCGAAAAAGCCGTGGCGATGGCGCGCTCTGGTGAAATTGAAGCCCTAATGAAAGGCGCGTTGCATACTGACGAGTTGCTTCATGAAGTGGTCAAGCGTGAAGGTGGACTGAGAACGGAACGCTGCCTGAGCCATGTGATGGCATTTGATGTGCCGACCTACCCGCGCCCTCTATTTATTACCGATGCGGCGATTAATATTTATCCAGGCCTTGCCCAAAAGCGCGATATTATTCAAAACGCGATTGAGCTAGCCCATGCAATTGGCAACACCAACCCTAAAGTGGCCATTCTCTCAGCGGTTGAAACCATTAACCCGAAAATTAACTCCACCTTGGACGCGGCGGCGCTGTGCAAGATGGCAGAGCGCGGCCAGATTATTGGGGGCGAATTAGACGGGCCGCTGGCGTTTGACAGTGCGGTGTCTGAAGTGTCCCGTGCGACCAAGAATATTCACTCCACCGTGGCGGGCTGTGCCGACATTCTCGTGGCCCCCGACCTCGAAGCGGCCAATATGTTGATGAAACAGCTGAGCTATCTTGCCGATGCTACCGGCGCGGGTGTCGTCGTGGGCGCACGTGTGCCCATTATGCTCACCAGCCGTGCGGATGATGCACTCACCCGAATTGCATCAAGTGCGTTAGCTTTATTACTGGCTGAGCATCAAAGAAAGACATTACAGACCCGAGTCTAGGCGGTGCAATGGGTAAGATATTAGTGATTAATAGTGGCTCATCGAGCTTAAAGTTTGCATTGTTTGATACAGCGGGCCCCGTGGATTCGGGGCCCAGTTCATCGGTTCACGCGTTAGTGAAGGGGCAGTTTTCAGGGCTTGGGACCGATCGCTATGATGTATCCATGACCCGTCATAAGCCGGGAGTCAGTGAGGTCCCCCCGGGCTCTGCGCCGGACCATCATGCTGCCGTCGCGTCGTTACTCATCTGGTTAGAGCGCCAAGGGCTGTTGGACGATATTGTCGCGGTTGGGCATCGTGTCGTGCATGGCGGTCAGCACTTTCATCAAGCGACTCAGCTGGATGAGCAAAAAGTGGCGTTGTTGGAAGCGTTAACGCCGCTTGCACCTTTGCATCAACCTTTTAGTCTTGCCCCGATTAAGATACTCGGCGAGCGATTGCCTGAACTGGTACAGATTGCGTGTTTTGATACAGCGTTTCATGCTCATCAGCCGCTCGAAGCAAAACAATTCGCTTTACCTTACGCGATGTTCGATCGAGGCTTTCAGCGTTACGGCTTTCATGGCCTTTCTTACGACTATATAACGCGGCGTCTGCCAACCATTATCCCTGATTTTAACCATGACGCGCGTGTGGTTGTGGCGCATTTGGGGAATGGTGCAAGCTTATGTGCTATCCAAGCCGGAACTAGCCTTGCTTCTACCATGGGGTTCACAGCGCTGGAAGGCTTACCGATGGGGACACGCTGTGGGTCAATCGATGCGGGCTTGGTGCTGCATTTGATTGCGCAAGAGGGAATGACGACTGACGAGGTAACGACGTTACTCTACAAGGAGTCAGGGCTTCTAGGCTTGTCTGGCATTAGCAGTGATATGCGTGCCTTGCTGAATAGTGACCGACCGAGAGCGCAGCAAGCGGTCACACATTATTGCTATCGCATTGCGCGTGAGATTGGCAGTTTATCGGCAGCGTTAGGTGGGTTGGATCATATTGTCTTTACCGCTGGGATTGGCGAGCACGCCGCGCCAGTACGAGAGCAGGTAGCGTCCCATTGCCAGTGGCTGGGGGTGGATTTAGATGGCGGGGCGAATCAAGCCAACCAATCTTGTATTTCGAGCACCACGAGTCGAGTCGGGGTCTGGGTGATCCCGACCGATGAAGAGCAAGTGATCGCGGAAGACTGCCTCACCATGTATCAAAAGGCGCTCACTCATTAGGACGTAAATAATCACGCATCATCGATTCAATCTGCCCAGAATCCATCATCTGTGCAATTGTGTCACTGAGCTGAGCGACTGCCTCCGCATGGTGAGATTTTTTTGATAGCACGATGTAGGCGTTAATCGGCTCAGAAAAAAGGAGTGGCTGCTTTTCGAGCACGCGATTGGTATCGAGGCGGCTAACCAAGTAATCGAGTTGGTATTCCTCACCGATGACTGCATTGGCGCGTTGATTGATGAGTTGTTTAATCGCAAACAAGGTTTGACTGACAGGACGTATCTGAATGTTTTTATCTTGACTGAACTCGTCTGGGAAATGCGCGCCTCGTTCAATTGTGATGGGCAACGAATACAGCTGTTGTTTAGTCCTGACGGTGTGCATATCACCTTTGTGCGTGTAAATTACGTAATCAAGGTTGGTGCGGTAAGCGGGGGTTAAATAATGCAGATAGCCCTCACGATCCGCCGTTCTGAGCACATTCGTCGCAATATCCGCTTCGCCCTGTTCGAGCAATTTCAGACACCGTTTCCACGAACACTTCAGCACGTTGATCTTAAATCCTGCCTTGTCCGCGAGTGCAGTGATGATCTCGACATCAATACCTTGGTAGGGATAGGTCTGGGTATCTGTCCAAGGCGGCCAGTGTGGGACCGCATAGGTTAGTGTTTTTTCTGTGTTGGCCGCCGCCCCATGTATCAGTTGCATAGCGACGAGGACGGCAAAAAGTAGGTACTTCATCAGGGATACTACGTTTTGATATTTCTATTAGTATAGTCAATGGATGCCTATGTAAAGCCTGCGATAGTTAGTTTTTTTTAGATGATTTAATCATAACAGGGTCTGCAAGACACACCAAAGTGTGACATCGCATACAAGATTTTTTGTTGATGCGCACCGTGTAAAATTAAATCGGTATTCTATCTCCGGACAAAGAACGCAAGGATGTTTTTTATGATGCGCTGGGTATGGATGGGCTTAGTGGTGCTCAGCCTCACTGGGTGTGCGCAAAAACTGGGCAGACCCTTCGATATTAAAAATCTCGCTAAGTCGGACATGGATCTGATCACGGATATCCACATAGCGGAAATTCGCGATCTGACTGAGCAGTTGATTATAAAGCTCTATAAGCGTAATCCGCGAGAGCTTAGAAAAGTACCGGGAATGACGATCGAAAAGCGTGTTGCTCAGCTTATGTCTGAGAAACGTCCCGAAAACGGCTTTCGTGAGCTGGGTGGCATGGATGGGATTGCGCTGTTACCACTGGCGTTTTCTAGCGAGTTTAGAGGCGACCGGGTGTTTGCGTTGATGGCGGGTGTTACCGGCATGATCAGTGCTAGTTACAATCACCAACTAGAATTTTTCTTGCTTGACGATATTGATCAGCAAAAGCTGTACAACTGTGCACGCAATCTCGAAAAAGTGGCTTGGTTATTGAACAACGAGAAAGATGATAACGGCGAGCTGCTTTTACTGAGTAACGGTGTGGGCAAAAATGGTGTGCCTAATTACAGCTATGAGCGCTTGTTTAGTCAGATGATCCTCATTCAGGATATGATGGCGGTGATGGTCGCCGACAGTACCAATCGCCATATCAATCAAGTCGTGCATAGCATGGCATCCATGACTTTCTTCCCGATTTAATGGGATTGTCTAAGGCGGCTTTGGCGCCGCCTAAAGCCTTACCAGCCAATCTCTTTGCCTTGATAATCGATAAAACAGCCGTTTTGGCTATCGGTCAGGGTATCGAGTACCTGTTTTAACCCCTGAGCGGACTCTTGAACGCTAATCAGCGCATTGGGACCACCCATCTGTGTTTGTACCCAGCCTGGGTGCAACGCAACCGCACGGATACCTTGGTCGCGAAGATCGATGGAAATACTTTTGATCACTGCATTCAGCGCTGCTTTTGAACTTCGGTAGATGTAACCGCCCCCCGATTGGTTGTCGCTCATACTGCCAACTTTGGAGGAAAGAAAAGCAAAAATGGGTGTGTGACCACTGTGACGAGCCTTGATGAGATGTGGCGTAAAGTACTCAGCGATAACTAATGGTGCAATGGTGTTCACTTCTAAAACATCGCGCCATGCGGCCGTGTCGACCTCACCGAATGCGTAGCCTTTGGGACCATAGAGCCCAGCATTGTTGATCAACAAATGGATGGAGATGTCGCTCAGCTCTGATGCGAGCTGCTGCACGGCGGCGTGGTCTGTCACGTCGAGTGCATGGGTTGAGAGCGTGGTATAGCGGTTTTTAAGTGTCATTAAATGAGGGGCAGAGCCGGGAAAACGGCAGCAAGCAATTACTTGCCAGCCGTGTTCTAGGTACAACTCTGTTAACGCGAGTCCGATGCCCCGGTTTGCGCCCGTAATGAAAAGTGTTGGCGTCATGCATACCTCTAAATGGTTGGCGTTGCCACCATTATATGACCAATCCGCCATCGACTTTAAGTGTTTGACCAGTAATAAAACTCGCCTTATCACTGGCTAAAAAGCAGATAGCATCAGCAATATCTTGAGCCGTTCCCATTCGGCCCAATGGTGTCTTGGCTTTCATCATATCAATCACCTTCTCGGGCAGGTTGGCTGTCATCGGTGTCTCGATAAAACCAGGCGCGACACAGTTGGCGCGTATTTTTGCACCGTGGCGGGCGAGCTCTTTGGACCATGTTTTAGTCATGGCGATCACACCCCCTTTAGAGGCCGCATAATTGGTTTGACCGATGTTGCCGTCCGTCCCCACCACAGATGATAGCGTCACAATCGCGCCTTTTTCTTGCTCTAGCATCAGCGGAGCAATGGCTTGGGTCATGGAGAATACCCCTTTAAGATTGACATCAATGACGGCATCCCAATCATCTTCTGTCATTTTGGTGAGTAGGTTGTCGCGGGTAATCCCAGCGTTGTTCACCAACACATCGACAGGCGCATTTTGTTGGTGCAATGTTTGCACCCAACTGGAAACAGCGTCACGATCACACACATTGAGCGCGATGGGCTGAATAATCGCGTGGTCTTGCCAAGCGGTCATTGCATCCATGGTGAGATCGATGGCGTAGATTTTCTCTACCCCTTGTGTAATGAAGGTATCAACAATCGCGCGCCCAATTCCTTGGGCAGCGCCGGTAATGACACAATGTTTTCCTGCTAGCATCTGTGTGCTCCTTTTTTGGTGACACCCCACGTCTTCTATAACTACAACGCAAAGCGGTGAGGAATCGATCAGTAATTTCTTGGGCGTCTGTATTGCCTAAGGCCCTGCTTACATTCGATAAGCTTGCAACAACTAGGCCATGCACTACTCTGTCTATGATAAATTGGCATATCAATTTGTGGGCGGATAGGCTAAAATTTAATCAAGATGTCACCTTGTTTGAGAGAGGACCTATGCCGACGTCAATTAATTCGCAACCTTTGGCGCAGCAATATATGCAGCGTCAGCGCGATCGTCAGGACGATCAGGTCAATGGCGGTCTCAATAACTCAATGAGCGTGCAAGAGCGTGCTGAACTGATCCGCAAAGAGCGTGAAGAACAAAAAGAAGCCGCTGCATCCGGCGAGCAACGCGAAGAAAAACGTGATTATCAGTCGCTGATCGATCGCGTTGCTGAGCAAGAAGCACAAAAGTCAAAAATGGATGCTTACAACCAGCGTCAGCAGGCGCTAATGGAGCAAGTTGAAAAGACGATCACGCCGAATGCGCAACAAACAAGCTACAGTTTGAAAGTGTGACCCTCTTCATCTCTTTTCTGTTGTCAAAGGCCGCTACATGAGCGGCCTTTTTGCTTTTTAGGACAGCGGTGCTTGCGTTTTAGTTTTCATAAATGTAAATGAAATGTTTGCGTGGGTGGGTTTCTTTACACTTTAAAGAGAGTGTATCACCCAGATAAACCGCTAATTATCGCATTGGCGCATGACTGTTCATAAAAGATGACAACTTTGGTTAACATTTAAGTAACCTTTTGTCGGTGGTGTCATGCTAGTGCTTCCTCTTTGACGGTGCTATTTCTATTGGCATGAACAAGGAGGAAGCAATTATGACGACCACTATGCAAGCGCCCTTCAAAACCATTAACCCACTGGGCACGGACGGATTTGAGTTTGTTGAGTACACGGCGCCGGATCAAGCGGGCATTGATGCACTGAAAAATCTATTTTCATTGATGGGTTTTGCGGAAATCGCCAAGCATAAGCACAAGCAGGTTTGGCTGTATCGTCAAGGCGACACCAACTTTATTGTCAATGGTGAGCCCGAGTCACAAGCACAAGGCTTTGCCAAAAAGCACGGTGCGAGTGTCAATGCAATGGCATTTCGCGTCAAAGATGCCGTGCATGCGATTGCCTATGCTGCAAAGCAAGGCGCCAAGGTGGTTGAACCAAGCATTGGTCCAATGGAGTTAAGCATTCCAGCGGTCTATGGCATTGGTGACTCGCTGCTTTACTTTGTTGATCGCTATGGCGATCAAAGCATCTATGAAGTTGACTTTGATTTCTACAACGACTGGCAATCACGTCTCAAAGAGGCTGACGCTGGCTTAAAAGTGATTGATCACCTAACCCATAATGTTGACATCGGCAATATGGATGTCTGGGCCGACTTTTATGACCGTATCGCGAACTTTAAAGAAATCCGCTTCTTCGATATTGAAGGGAAAAAGACGGGATTGAAATCACGTGCTCTCACCGCGCCATGTGGAAAAATCCGTATTCCCATCAACGAATCAAGCGATGACAAATCGCAAATCGCGGAATACTTAAAAGAGTACAACGGTGAAGGCATTCAACATATCGCACTGACGACAGACAATATTTACGAGACCGTCCGTACGTTGCGTCAACGTGGTATGGCATTTATGGACACGCCAGATACCTACTATGAAAAGATCAATGAACGCGTGAAAGGGCATGAAGAAAGCATCGACGAGCTTCGTGATACCCGAGTACTGATTGATGGTGATGTTGATAGCGGTATCTTGCTGCAGATTTTCACCAACACGGTTATCGGCCCGGTGTTTTTTGAAATTATTCAGCGCAAGGGTAACCAAGGTTTTGGTGAGGGTAACTTCAAAGCCTTGTTCGAATCTATCGAGTTGGATCAAATACGTCGCGGCGTGTTGGATTAACCAGACAGGTAAATTTAAACTTTCTACTGTAGGCGCTCTTTAAGGGCGCCTTTTTTGTCTACTTATCATGACAATTTTCGCTGAAAGCGGAAAATGCCTCTATGCTTAATTTCAATGGAGATTTAAACGGACTAGGTGACTATGAAGGCAGATACCGCCGTTGCTCGTAGCTCTTTATCGGTTGCGCTGATCACCAAACTAACCCTGTGTTGGGCGTTGTTAACCGCGATGGTTGCCGCGCTGCTATTGTATGTTGATTATCAAGAGCATAAAGGAGATGTCGAGCGTGCGTTGTCGATGACTGCGGAGAAAGACTTGAGTGTGATGGCCTCTCATCTTTGGTGGGAAGAGAGCACTGCCTTTGAGCGGCAAGTCGAGCGCTTGATTGCGCAACCTCACATCGATTATTTGCGCGTTTTTGATAGCAACGGGACCCGAGTAGAGCGTGGCGTTGCCCCTTCTGATCAAGCTCTCGAGTATTCATGGCCCTTGGTTTATCGCGATGCGGGCAACGAGTACATGCTGGGGAATTTGAACATTGCCTCGAACTACACGGCAACAAAAGCGAGTATGAGTGAACATCTAATGTGGACAGTGGCAGCATGGCTTTGCCTATGCGCATCCGGTATTGCCATATCGCTTTGGATCATTAGCCGAGAACTTACCACCCCACTAGCGAAAATGCGCCACCAAATCAATGTCTGGGACGCTGACAATAAACCGGTTTTTCTCTCCACGCCCAAGAATCGACACGCGTGGAGTGATTTAGAAACGCGTTACAACACCATGATTGCGCGTTGCCGAGAGCGTTTGAGCTGCATGGATGACGACCGCCGGTATGCGGAGCAGGCGAGTCAGAAAAAAAGTGAATTTCTGGCCAATATGAGCCATGAGATCCGCACACCCATGAACGGCATTATTGGTATGGCCTCACTGCTAAAAGGCACGGAGCTCAATGACGAGCAACAAGAATTTGTCGAAATGCTTGAGACTTCGTCAATCTCATTGCTTGATATCATTAATGACATCCTCGATTTTTCTAAAATTGAAGCTGGAAAATTAGAGCTGGAACCTTTAGAGATCAATGTTTTTGAGTTGGGAAAAGATATCGAAAACTTGTTCACGTTACGGGCTAAAGAAAAAAACCTGCAATTTCACTGTGACATCGACAAAGACATATCTCCTTTGCTGATCGGCGACGCACCTCGGCTTCGACAAGTGATGATTAACCTTGTGGGGAACGCGGTGAAGTTTACCGAGAGCGGTGAAGTCGCAGTGGGGGTCTCGAGTGTCAGTGAAAGCGACGATAGCTGTGTCTTACGCTTTGAAGTCAAAGATACCGGGCCAGGCGTGCCGTTTGAGCAGCAAAGTCGCATCTTTAATAAATTTGAGCAAGGCGATGACCCAACGGCACAGAGCCAAGGAACGGGACTCGGTCTCGCGATATCTCAGCAAATTGTGCATCTGATGGGTGGGACACTGCGATTGGAGAGTGAGCCGGGCAAAGGTAGCCGTTTCTTTTTCACCGTTCGATTTAGCAAAAGCAACGTCCCCCTCGCCACGCCGGTAGAGGCCTATTTATTTGCCGGAGCGCCTATGCTGCTGGTAGACGATAGCCGTTTAAATATGCGCATAACCACGGCACAGCTCAGTAACTTGGGTTGTCAAGTCACTTGCTGTATGCATCCAGACGATGCGATGTCGCTGATTGAAGAGCGCATCAGTAGTCAGTATCCATTCAAAGTGGTGATTTTAGATAAGTTGATGCCCAAAACGGATGGTTTTTCACTGGCGACCAAGATCAGTGCGCAGTTTGGCAAGGAAAGTCCAGCCATCATGATGTTAACCGCTGCGCCCGATGGCCTCGACAAACCGCGCATTGAACGTGCTGGTATTGAAGGCTACCTAGGGCGTCCTTATCAGTTCAATGATTTGAAGAGCCACCTTGTGCGTATTCTGCAGCAGCGTCAACCAACATTGGGCGTCGTACGGTCCACAGGGCAAAGTTCGTCGTTAGCCGGGTTGCACGTTTTGGTGGTCGAAGATACCAAAGGTAATCAGCGGGTGACTGAGGCCATGCTCTCCAAATTGGGGGTACGTGTCACCGTGGCTGAGAATGGTCAACAGGCTTTAGATTATTGGCAAAAGCAGCCGTTTGATTTGATCTTTATGGATTGTCAAATGCCCGTTATGGATGGTTACCAAGCCTCGAGACGTATCCGTGAGCAGGAAACACGCTTTAATCGAACCCCTATTGTGGCCCTGACAGCCAATGCGACTGCAGAGGATAAAGATGCGTGCCTAGAAGCGGGCATGGATGACTATATTGCTAAGCCGGTTCGTAAAGACGATCTCGCAACAATGCTTAAAAAACATACCTTTACCAGCGAGACTCAACTTCTTACTAAGTCATAACCCTAAAAAAACTGAGAAGTGAGTCGCAATTGTGATCTTAGTTACAAAACTATCAAAAAATCATACGGATTTTTAGAGTGGTCTAACCTCTATTCGTTAGGCTTCTAATGTTTTATCGGAATCTTGTTCCGTAATAATTAGAAAGCAAAACGAAAAGAGGAAACATGAAAATAAAAAAAATGCTCTCAGCGGCAGCGGCGTTGCTGCTAAGCCTCAGCGCTCAAGCGGGCCAGCTAAACGTCATGGCGTACAACATTATGCAGCTGAGTAACCTTCAAGATTGGGATCAAGCAGAGCGTGCGGCTCGGTTGCCGAAAGCCATTGCAGCGATGGACACTCAACCAGATGTGATTCTGATCAGTGAAGTCTTCAATGCTGAGGCCGAGCAAGCGATGAATCAGCTTGCAAGTGTATACCCTTATCAAACGCCCAACGTTGGGCAAGACTGCAGTGGCGAAGGCTGGGACGCTCTCACCGGGGATTGTTCCAACTCAGTATTTGTCGTGCGTGGTGGCGTGACAATTTTGTCTAAATATCCCATTTTGACCCAAAAGGCCCATATTTATCATCACAGTTTAAAGGGCAGCTGGGACTATCAAGCTAACAAAGGCTTTGCATATGCCAAGATAGATAAAAATGGGGAGATCTTTCACCTGATTGGCACCCATTTACAAGCCACGCATGATGGGATGTCCGATGAAGAGCATCAAGTGCGTCTGGGTCAGCTAGGGGAAATCAAACACTTTATCGACCAAGCAGCGATTTCCGCTGACGAGCCTGTGATCATTGGTGGTGACATGAATGTGGAGTGGAGTCGCCAAGATGAAATTAAAGACATGAAAGCGACCTTAAGTGGTGTCCTGCGCTTCACAGAGCCGGAAGTAACGTCTTTTTCTGCTAAACATAATTGGTTCACAAAAGCGAACGCTTATCACTTTGACTATGATCTTAACTATAACACCACGTTAGATTATATCTTGTGGAGCCGTGATCATGCTGTGCCAGCTAACCAACCTGAGATGAAGGTAGTGCAATTAACCGCAAAGGATCAATGGTACTGGGATTACCTTGAAGGTGAGTGGCCAGAAGAAGCCGGACAAACCTACCATGATGGTTATTACAATGAGCTCTCCGACCATTATCCGGTGATGGTACAGTTTGAATTTGAGTAAATAGACTCTCGGTAGTTCACCGTCATATGGGGCTCAATCATATTGAGCCCCATCACCTTGCTCCTTATCCTCCCTTCCATTAATAGACGATTGATTTCTCTTTGTGTACCAAGAAAATTTGGCATTATGCGCTACGCTTAAGGAAGGAATCGATAGCGCTCCCGGCCTTGGATAGCTCTCCGAGGAGCAGAACTGCGGCGTTGGTGACGCTCCCATTTGCCGCCTGACTGTCACGATAAGCAGTTTGAGGATAAATGCGAGGGAAGAATGGATAAGCCGCGTTTCCACATCATTTATGTTGATGATGACGAACTCACATTGAAAGCAATTGGTCGGGTTATTCGTCGTTTGAAACCTGACTGGACAATTAGTCTGGTAAAAAATCCTACCCAGTGGGAGAAAGGGGTCTTAAATAACCAATCGTTATCTTTAGTTATCAGTGATTTACTGATGCCAAAACTGAAGGGGGATGCGCTTCTAGAACAGGTTCGCCAGCACTATCCGGGGGCGGTGCGAGCACTGATCACCGGAGATACACGGCAAAAGATCACTGAACTGGCGACCCCTAGCGTGCATTTTGTCTTGCCCAAGCCCTTTTCTGAAGATGACTTTGCCAATGTACTCAATAGTGTTGAGCGCCTCTACAAATTGCCGATTGATAGTGAAACACGCAATCGCCTCATCGGTATCGAGGATTTTCCCGTTCTGCCTGATTGTGTCCGCCGGCTACGTGCCACGATTAACAATCCAAACTCTGACATGGAACAAATTGCACGGGTAGTGAGTGAAGAGCCGCCTCTGGTTGCTCGACTTTTGCAGCTGGCTAACTCGGCCTATCTGGGCTTTCGCAACCGAACTTGGTCCATAGAAACGGCGATCAATCGATTGGGTATTCAATCAGTGGAATCCATCGCTGCCACTATGGTTGGGCACAATGCGTTTCAGCACTTGTCGACCAAAGAACACTATGCGGTGGTCGATGAACATATCGAACTGGCTAATTTAAGCAAATCACTGGGTGCTTTTTTAGGCCATGACAAAGCACATGCTGAGCGTTTGTATCTCGCATCAGTGTTGTCCTCGTTAGGGGAACTGATGGTGCGAGAGCTTGGCTGTCGTAAAACTGGCAACAACCCCATTTGCGATTTACCCTCTCGCTTTGATACCGCGCTCGTGGTCTCCAGCTATATCATTATTTTGTGGGGCTATGATTTTGAATTGGCAAAAATTGTTTTAGCTAGCGGTGAGGCGTCTTCGCTATCTGACAGTGAGCAGGCCAGTGATGGTGCACTCCTACATTACTGCCGTCAGTGGATTCGGGCGAACGATATCGAGAAAGCGAAACTTTTACAGTCTTGGTCGTCGAATATTGGCGCGTTTTTTACTCAATCGTATCAGGAGACGATCTGAGTGTACGGGTTGGTATTCGACGTTACTATAGGTTTTCCCTGTCGACTGAATAGGGAGGGAAAACGTGAAGAATAGCGACATGTCACTAGCATTGTTCAATCAACTGTCAATAGCGATATGTATCGTCGATCATGAGTACACCATTGAGAGTGCAAACGCGAGCTTCCTTGATCGCTTACCAGCAAACCAAAGTACAGTGGTTGGACGCTCACTATTGGCATGCTTTCCAGCCCATCGTCAATTTTTACAGCAAAATATCGATTCGGTCTTCTCGACGCAAACCCCATTACTGTCCTCCGGCTCTGTCATCGTTGACCCATCTTGGGAAGTGGGGAGCGACGCCGCACATAAGTGGCAAGACATTGAGTTTCTTCCCATCCCGTCAGCGTGTGGTGTGGTAACACAGGTTGCGATTTGTTTTTACCGACCCACAACGTTGGTGGCCCCGAAGCAAGACTCAGTCACCACCATGTCGGATAGTCAGCGACTCAAACGAAGCTCGGACGCCTATCAAGAAGTGGTTTCAGAGCTTAAGCAGCTGCAAAGCCAACTGCTTCAATCTGAGAAAATGGCGTCGATTGGGCAAATATCGGCGGGAATTGCCCATGAAATCAATAACCCTATCGCTTTTATCTCGTCTAACATCCGCACCTTGTATGACTACTTAGAGAAATATTCCGCTTATGTCCATCAGTTGGATGAAAAGATTGATGCTACGGCGAACAAGGTGTTGAGCGCTGATAGGCAGGCGCTAAAAGATAAGATTCAGTTAGATTATTTACTCGAAGATGCCAGCGATCTCATTGAAGAGTCGTTAGAGGGTATCTCGAGAGTGATGACGATTGTCAAAGATCTCAAAGAGTTTTCCCGTGCTGATAATGGCGAATGGGTATCAACCGATGTTCGTCGCGGTATCGACTCGACACTGAAGATTATCCACAACGAAATTAAGTATGCCATTGAGATCGAGAGAAACTACTCGCCACAGACGCCCGACATTATTTGCCAGCCCATGCAACTCAATCAGGTTTTTCTCAATCTGTTGATTAATGCAGCCCAAGCGATCGAGGGCGAGGGAAAAATTAACATCCTTGTTGCGCCTCTTGATGATGAGCACTTAATGATAAAAATTAAAGATAACGGGCAGGGGATCCCTGATGAGGCGCTGACGACGATTTTCGAGCCATTTTATACCACCAAGCCTGTGGGGCAGGGAACGGGGCTTGGGTTGTCTGTCTCACGCGATATTATCGCTGCTCATGGTGGCCAGATTACGGTTAAAAGTGAGCTGGGAAAAGGGACCACGTTTACCATTGTGTTGCCGTGTTCAGATAACTGCGCCGACGAGATTGCCTCGTCTGATGAAGAAGCGATAAGAGGAGGCCATAGCGCATGATGGCGTACACGGAAATTCTATTGGTTGATGATGAGCCACATATTTTGCGTGCGTTAAAGCGAGAGTTACGTCGTTTTGTAGCCTATATTCATACCGCAGAGTCGGGCCAGCAGGCGCTAGATATTTTATCCAAACATCACATTGGCCTTGTGATTTCCGATTACCGTATGCCGAATATGGATGGCGCAGAGTTACTGATTAACATCCATCAGCGTTATCCCGATATCGCCACCATTATGTTGTCCGGCCAAGCCGATCTACCGGGTGTGTCTCGAGCAATTAATGCTGGTGCGTTGAGCCAGTATGTGAGCAAACCATGGGACCGCGATGTGTTGTGCGACACGGTGAAAACCATTTTGACCCATAAACACGCGTCTTTGCCCAATGACACCCTGACTACTTGCTTATCAAAAGAGGCGCTCAACCAGAAAATTCAAGGTATGGCGGTAGACGCAAAAACACCGTGGCTTGTGGCGATCATTGATAACCAAGGCACGAGCAATCTTAATGACACCGAGTCGGTGATGCTGGGGAATCAACGTCTGCAAAGGGTGAGTGAACACTTGCATGAGTTGGAGGTATTCGAATGGCATCGGATCGCCGACAAATTTATTGCTCTGTTTGAGTATTCATCAGAAGGCCACCGGTTATTAAGCGAACTGATTGAACATTTGCATGCTGCAAAAGAGGAAAAAGACCTTTCAATGCAATTAATGCTCAGTGCGCTTCGCTCTTGGCAGGAATTGTCTTTCGAGGTCATTCAGGCGCGTAAAGCCGACAAAGTACCGCTCTACGATGCGCTCTATTGGCTACCTTGCCCTGAGGATCATCAAGACGATGCCAGTTTGGTTAGCTTGATTCGCGATATTGAGGCCAAGCACTTCGAGGCGTTCTTTCAACCTCAGTTAAATATTGTAACCAATGAAATTGATGGTTTTGAAGCACTAGTGAGGCGTCGACTCGCATCGGGACACTACCAAAGCCCAGCGGAGTTTTTGCCGTTATTGAGTCAATATCGACTTGAAAATGTACTAACCACCTCGATGTTTGAGCAAGCACTGGAAGCGATTGGGCGACTAAGTCAGGCAGGTTACGCGAAAACGGTGAGTGTTAATGTCACTGCAAAACAATTAGAGACTGGGTTTGTGGTTGATGTTATCCAGCACCTTTCGCCGCACTACCCCGATGAGATTGCACACCTTGAAGTCGAGTTGGTAGAAACTGACCGGATTGATGACTTTTCATTAACGCGCCAGCAAATGGAACGTTTGAAATCCCTTGGGATCTCCTGTGCGTTAGATGACTTTGGGACTGGTTTTGCGGGGTTTGAGTCCATGTGCGACCTCCCCTTTGATGTGATAAAAATAGATGGCCGCTTTGTTCGTAATATTGGTCAGAGTGAAATGGATGAGGAGATCTTGACTTCAATGGGTCAGAGTGCGCGACTGATGAATGTCGAGGTGGTGGCTGAGTGGGTCGAGAATCAGAACCAAATCGACTTTTTGAGAGAAAAAGGGTGTACGCGTGTGCAAGGCTATGGCATTGGTGTACCGTTGAGTCTAGATAATATTTTCGAATTTTTAGCGAATTTTAAAACACCTGCCTAAACCGGACGGGCGTTATGAGGCGTGATTAGCAACGGCGTGATCCCTCTGATATAGGAGGGTGACAGCGACTGTAGTGCCGTGGGTTGATGAGGTGAGTTGTATTTCTCCTTGGTGATGACGAGCAATATCATAAACATACGTCAATCCGAGGCCCATACCTTGTCCAACCGGTAGGGTAGTAAAGAAGGGGTCGTAGACACGATGACCCTGTTCACGCGGTAATCCTGGCCCAGAGTCTTTCACGGTGATGGTGCACGAGTCACCATTGTTTTCCCCCTCCACATCAATACTGTGTACAACGTCTGGATTGCCCCGCTCACAGGCTTGCAACGCATTTTTGAGCACTTCTTTAAACAACATCACCAGCTCCTCATAGCGTCCCATAACTGGGGGCAGTTGATATACGTTAGCGGCAATCGATATCTTGAGACTCGTCGGTGGTAAGAGAGTATTCAGCGCCTCATCAATCACCGTAAAGATCTCAATGCTTTGAAAGTGTTGTCGTGTTTGTTGGCTGTAGCTGGAGTACTGCTGTAAGGCGGAAACAATATTGATCACGCGTTGCACACAGTCGTTGGCATCGGTAAAGCTATCACTAAAATCATCATAAAGGTCATCGGCATAGTGACGTTTCTTCCAGTGCGTGAGGGTTTCAAGCGGCTCTGACTGGTGAATAACCTGCTCGGCAATGTCCGCCCATTTTTGGTAGGTGTTGAGGTATTCTTGGCACATTTTCAGGTTACTTTTCACTGCGCCGATGGGGTTATTGATTTCATGGGCAACCCCTGCCGCCATGGTCCCAATCGATGCCATTTTTTCGCTTTCGACCAGCTTTTCCTGCGTTTGCTTGAGTTGATGGTTTATCTCACGGAGTTGATCATTGGACCGCACTAAATCGGCCGTGCGCCGCGCCACCTTACTTTCTAGTGTCTGGTTGGCCTCTTCTAGTCGTTTTTGGTAGGTCGCAGTTTTATTTTCGGAGTCACGTAATGCTTGAATCATATTGCTAAACGCAGCGGCCACACTTGCCAGTTCATCCTTCCCGTGGGTTGAAATGTGTACGTCTCGCTCGCCACTGGCGATGGTATCGGCAGCATTTTTAAGTTCTGATAAGCGCTGGGTCAGATAGCTTCCCAATAGGTAAGAAAACAACGCTACTAATAGCATCTCGCCCAGTACAATCAGCATGCTCCAATTTTTTGCGTCTTTAATCTGGCTAAGCAAGCCGGTCAGATCAAAGCCAATCCAGACCGATCCAAACTCAATGCCAGATTCAGAAATGGGCGCGCGTACATCATACAGTCCATCCGTGACGGACTGAGCATTCATCTCAAGAATGGCTGTATTGAAAGATTCAGGAAGGTTACCGGCCGATGATAAGACTCTCCCGTTATCGCCTAAAACCGCGACATACATAATATCGTTGTTATGGAGTAGCTCTTGGGTAAAGGAGTCGACGGTGGCGAGATCAAACGATAACACCGCATTTTTTACTGTGGAGGCGAATAACTGGGTTGTTGAACTGGCACGTTGGTTGAGCCCTTGATAGTTGGTGGTTTCCAAATAATTGAGAGTTAATGTCAGCAGAATCGCCAACAGGATCGCCTCAATCAGGGCGACACCTAAGATGGTCTTTAATCGCAAGGACATGGGTTATTCACTCAGCAAGTGTTGCAACAGCGTAATGTTTAACGCTCTCACATCGTCCCAATCCTCATCTTGCGCGGATTCTATCCCTTTGAAGCTGATATTACCCAGCAGCGCTCGGCCTTTTTCACTGTCATTAAGGGAGAGAAAGGCGGCTTTAATCGCGTCGGCTACTTCAGGGTCAAGGTCGGGATGAAATGCGAACGCATGAGGCGTATAGCCGGGCGTTTTCCATAACACGCGTAGCTGCTCGCTCACTTCGGCATTGGTATTGTTAAAGGTGCGCTCAATGCCGCCGCCGGCAATAAAGAAATCTCGTGCAACATTCAAATACACCGAGTCATGGGACGAGACATATTGTGGCGTAATGCTGATGCCTTTATTCTTCAGCGCGGCACGTGGCACCACACTGGCGGCAAACGCGGCGGGGGAAGGAAAGGCTAACCGCTTGCCGTCAAGCTCCTCAAGGGAGGAAATGGACGCTTCTTTTTTGACGACTAGAATACCGTGAATCCGCTTATCTTTTTGTTTCGCAAATGCTTGGTAGCCAGGCTTTTGGTGGAAAACGGTGTAATGATAAGGATTCATGTAAGCGACATCGTATTCACCGGTGAGCACACGTCCTTCGAATTCGGGAATATCTTTGGCAGTACGAAAGACAAGGTGGTACCCCGATTGTTGAGAGACGTATTCTAAAATCGGGCCCCAGTTATTGGCCAATGTAATCGCAGATTGTTGTGGCACGATACCAAAGGTAATGTCTTTCGCGTGTGCATGGCTGGTAAAGGCAATGCCCAGTATCAGTGACAACAAGATTCCTTTCATTTGCGCATCTCTCACCCAGTAGCTGACGATCTATTAGACAGTGTAGTTAGCTGCATCTATCCTTGCCACGCCATTCCGTGTGATTAACTCAATGAAATCAGGTTGTAACCTGAGAACCTTTGTCTTCTTTCTAATCTCAGAGCATTGTTCGCCCTCGGTGATAAGCTGATGTTCACGTCCGAGGGCGAGAAAAGTGGCAGGAGGTGTGCGCAGTGGCAGTGTCTCTGCTCTATGAGTGAGTTAACGAGGCGAAGCCGCAGGTTTGATTACCAGTACCCCAATGACAACGGTGCAAGAAAGCAGCAGGCAGGTTAACGTAGGCAGGGGCGGATAATTTAACGTGAGCGTTGCTAACAGGGAGGCGAACCCATAACCCAGCGTATGGGCCATCGCGATATAACCACTGACTTTCCCCGGTTCATGATCGAACCGTTGCATCGCTTGGCTGGTATAGGCGGGGATAAGAAGTGCACAGGCAGCTGATATCACCAGCATTGCCATCACTAACACAGCAAAATGTGGCACTAATAGCAGGGCGTAGCCGGTCACCATACTGATTGCGCCGAGGCTTAGCATACGCTCGGTGCTCAGACGCTGTCTTTTTACCACTAACACTTGTACGGCTAAGGTGGCGATACCGCTTAACGTCAGCAAATAGCCGATGGCTTGGCTAACTTTATCGGCGGACCATTCGGTGAGGTGATTGAGCATGGGGGTGAGATTGTATTGCAACAGGGCAATCGCTGCACACACGGCAAGGCCGTAACCCATGTAGGGCCAAATGGCTTTTGGCGCGAGCCATAGACGGGCGGATGAATGAGGTTCGTCCTTTTTACCCGCGTAGTGAGGCATCATGCTGATAGCGATTGCGCCTAATAGTGGCAGTAATAGCATCAGCGTCAGTGACGCGTAGGGGCTGATCACTAGTACTGCCGAGGCAATCAACGGGCCAGCTAATCGGCCGAGGCTTAAGCCAATACTGATGGAGGTAATCGCTTGCATACGATGCGCCTCGCCGGCGAGTAACACGGCCCAATGCTGATTGGCCGGCACCATCCCTGCGACTGTTAAGCCGTAGATCACCCGAGCCAGTACCGCAAGCGCCAACCAAGGCCATGGGTTAGCGCTGCTTTGCGCGCCTACTGTTGCGGCGAGCAATAACGCGAAGCTAATCGCCATGCCGGCTAGTGCTTGCAGGACCACAAACTTGGGACCATGTTGGTCGCTGATCCGTCCCCAAAATGGCGCGGCGGGGAGAAACAACACGCTCCCCACGGCAATAATCACTGCCCATGTCGACAGTGAGAAGCCACCTTGTGCCACCAGTAAGGGAAGCGAGACCAAGAGTCCGTTCTGACCGATGCCCATCAAGGCAGCAATCAAGGTCAAGGTGATCGGTTGCCACCTTGCGGTTTGTGTCGCGCTTTTAGGGTGTGTCATCACAACTCCTTACAGACACGGGCTTACTGGGCAATGTTGTTGCGCAAATATGGGCTAAATAAATTGGGAGAAAAGGCGCCCAGCGAGGACTGGGCGCGAAAAGGAACATAGTTAAAACGTGGCGCTGTAGCTCAGGCTAAAGGTGCGCCCTACGCCGGCGTAGTCAAACATGTCGGCGCTAGCGAGGCCGCTATAGACTTTCTGCGCTTTTTGGCTCCAAATTGTTTGATAGTCTTTATCAAACAAGTTTTGGATGCCGAAATTAATTTGGCCGACCGGTAACGTGTAGTAACCATTGAGGCCGACAAGCTCGTAGCCCTCAAGGCGGTCGCCATCTTCATCAGATAGATCGCCAACGTGTTGGAGGTTTAGCTCGGTGCCCCAATCGAAGTTATCGTAGCCTACTGCCGCCATCGCGGTGGATGGGCTCGCATTGTAGATACTCAGCTCATCCCAATGGCCATTATTTTTAATTTCGCTTTGCACGAGGTGACCTTGCGCGCGGCTATACCAAGTGTCAGTGAGGTAGTATTTGATTTGCCCTTCGAGGCCATAGATACGCTGTTTGTCACTATCTAAGGTGACATCGAGATCGTTATTGTACTTGTACGACTTGTCCGACATCGAGTAGTACGCGGCGACTTGCGCATTGTAGTCTTGTTGCTGAGTGCGCCAGCCTAGCTCAAAGGAGTTGGTTTTTACGCCGTCCAATTCCGTGTTTTGAACACTCACGCTATTGGTGAGGGTACCGCCTGAATATTTGCCTTTGCCGTAGAATTTACCTGGGTCGGGCATGTTAAAGCCTTGACTAAAGTTAGCCCAAACTTGTTGGTTGTCGGTTAGGTCGTACTTGAGTCCCGCATTCGCAAGCCAAATATCCTTGTCTGTGGTGCCGCCTGGGATGGCATCCGCATCTGGCAATAAGCCGAGTAGAATATAGGCTTGCTGGGTGAAGCCGATAAAATCACTGCCTTTGTACTTGGTGTACTGGTAGCGCAATCCGGCAAAGGCATTTAACTTATCGTTAACGGCCCAGTCTGCTTGAGCAAACACACCGGCATTTTGGGTATCAAAGTCAGGATAACGACCGATCGTGCCCTTTTTCTCAAACTCTAAACCATGACTTGTTGCACTGGTTGTTGAATCATAGACGTATTGCTTGGCGCGGAACTCTTCCTTGCTGTAATCCAACCCATAGTTCAGCGTGAGGTTATCCCAGTTTTTCTCCAGTAAGAGTTTTAGGCCGTAAACATCGTTGCTTTGCTCTGAGCCGCTAAATAGACCTTTACGCGGAAACGGGAAATAGCCGAAGGTTTCTTCTCGATAATAGGCTTGTGCGAGTAAGGCATGATTTAGCACATTGGTATGGCTATATTGGGTGTTGAGCATCAAACGTTCAGTGAATGGTTGCTCATCAAGTTTGAGCCCTTTACGACGCTCAACATCACTTTTTAGATCGGTCGTATCTTCAAACCAGATCCCGTAATCACTGTCTTGTTGACTGTCATAGTATTGAGCAGTCAGGGAGAGGTGCTGTTCGTCATCAGGGCTGTAATCTAAGCTACCCATCACATCAATGCTGTCATTGAATTGGGTATCGGTTTGGGTCACATCGGGCAAAATAGGATCGCCATTGCCGTCGTAGGCAGCGCCTTTGCCTTCATATGCCACGGACAAGCGCCCTTGCAAGGTATCACTGCCGCCGGATACTGCGACCGCGGCTTTCTTTGTCAGGTCGTCGCTGTTGTTAAACCCAGTGGTGACGCCGGTGTGAACCTCAAGTTGCGCATCGCCCGCTTCACCGCGTTTGGTGATAATATTGATAATACCGCCGGTTGCCCCCGCGCCATAAATGGAGGTCGCGCCTGACAGTACCTCAACACGTGCGACATTAAAGGGGTCGATACTATCCAGTTGGCGGCTGATGGTGCGAGCGGCATTCAGTGCGACGCCATCAATCATGATTTGTGCGCTGCGGCCACGCAAATTCTGTGAGGCATTGGTACGCGCGTTAGTGCTGCCAAAGTCAAAGCTTGGGATCAGCTTCCCGAGTGCGCCTTTTAATGACTCACCGCCTTGAATTTCACGGGTTAGTTCTTCATTGGTGATCACCCAGTTGGTGCTGGCGGAATCGGCGATCGTGGTCTGAATTTTACTGCCAGTTACGATGATGGTTTCGGTATTGGCCGCAGAAGGGGCGGCATGGGCAAGGTGTGTGCCAATCACTAAGGCCAGTGGGGTCAGTGAGAGGCCAACTACTTTTTTAGACTTCATAATTATCCTTATACAACATAAAGCTGCAGGGCTCAGTGAGCCTGCGTCCCTGCAGTACGTCTACGTCACTACCTAATTATTTGTCATTGAATGATAATAGATATCATTATGATTATTGATATTCGTCCTTGTTGTCAATACATTGATAACCGAATTGCCACATTTCATCTAATTCGGTGAAAAATAACGCATAAAGGTCGTAACAAATGCAGGGGAATTATTGGCAAGCAGCCAATCAGAAACTGCTCGCAAAAGCGATCAGTGAGCTTCATTTCGAAAATGCGATTACGGTTGACCACCTTGAAGGGCATCAGTTTAGGTTGGCACTGCCTGATACAGAGTGGCGGTTTACGGGCACCATGAGCATTTGGGGAATGGTGATGGTAGACAATGGCAGCGTGTCACGGGGCGACAACCAGCATCCAGAACTGATTGCATTAGTGATGGACTTGCAGCCTGTTCTCGATATGGCGCCTTTGCACCTTGGTGGTTTTATCGAGGAGTATCAAGAAACACTCATTGCGGAACAACAGCATCTCGCGATGCTTAGCACTCTGCCAGCCGATAAACTCGTGACGTTGTCAGAAACCGATCGCCAGCCCTATTTGGATGCTCACCCTAAGGCGCTCGCCAATAAAGGGCGATTAGGCTGGGGCCAGCAAGATAGCCAACAGTATGCGCCTGAGTATGGCAACACATTTGCGTTGCATTATCTCGCTGTACATCGAGCGTGCGCACGTTATGGCTTTGGGGATGGATTCGAGCAGGCCTCTTTACTCTCGGAGACCCTATCACCAGTCGCTTATGAGGCACTCATAACGCGCTTAGCGGTCGATAAACGGGATGATTATCTGATTATGGCGGTGCATCCGTGGCAGATGCAGCGTTATATTTACAGCCAATATGCGTCATTACTTGCCTCTGGTGACATCATTGATCTGGGCACGAGTGAGGAACAGTGGCGTCCACAGCAGTCCATTCGTACCTTGAGTCGGGCGGATGAACACGGCAAGTACGACGTAAAAACAGCGTTAACCATTCTCAATACCTCTTGCTATCGCGGCGTACCGGGGAGCTTTATTGCCCATGGCCCAGTGCTGTCAAAATGGCTGTCAACCTGTGTACGCGAGGATGCGTTATTGTCGCGTCTTGGCATGCATGTGCAGCAGGAAGTCGCCGGTGTGTACTGCCCGCAGCCTTATCAGGCACAAATAGACAGCTGTTACAAATATCATGAAATGTTGGGATGCGTTTGGCGTGAGCGTGCCGAAAGCCTGTTAC
The DNA here is from genome assembly GCF_001995345.1 of Salinivibrio sp. IB872. Lineage (NCBI taxonomy): Bacteria > Pseudomonadati > Pseudomonadota > Gammaproteobacteria > Vibrionales > Vibrionaceae > Salinivibrio > Salinivibrio sp. IB872. The sequence goes on from NZ_MUFO01000001.1 coordinate 123,223, forward strand.
CGTCTCATCAGCGACCCATGAGTATGGCGACTCTGATGCAAGCGGGTGGTGATGGGTTCAGCTGTGTCGAAGCGCTGATTGCGCGTACCGTGCTAACACCTAGCGAATGGTTGCAGCGTTTGTTTGATCACGTTGTGGTCCCCCTTTATCACTTGCTATGCCAATACGGGATTGGGTTAGTTGCGCATGGGCAAAACATTACCGTGGTGCTGGAAGACGATATCCCTGTAGGTTGCATGATCAAAGATTTTCATGGTGATTTACGCTTTGTCGATCAACCGTTTCCAGAGTTGGACAGCTTAGATAAACGCGTGCGAGCGGCGATCAAGCACTTGCCGCCACACTATCTGGTGCATGATTTATATACGGGACACTTTGTGACTACGCTGCGTTTTATTTCGCCGTGGTTTGTATCGCTTGGAATAAGCGAAGCTGAATTTTATCGTCAGTTAGGTGACACCCTTCGTCGCTATCAACAGGCACATCCGCAGCTGAACGAACGCTTTAGGTTATTTGATGTGCTGAGTGAGACGAAAGAGAAGATTTGTATCAATCGGGTCAGATTTAACATCGGCTATGATGACAGTAACGAACGGCCTGTTCCCATGTTTGGTGAGGCGATTCGCAATCCACTGGCTGAGGCGTAATGCGGATACTTAACGAAAAATACCCGCAATAGGCGGGTATTAACACTCAAGTTAGCGTGAGTGGTTTAGCTTACTTACCGCTTTTACTTTGCTTGGTAAGCTCTTTGATGTTGCGGCTGATTTCACGACGCTGTTTGGAGATTTCTGCGTTCTTAATGATGTAGTCATCCACGCGGTCTTCGTAATCACCTTTCATATTCTTGATGATTTCGACGATATCTTCATAGGACATCTCAGGCTGGATGTAATCGAGCAAATTTTCCAGCAATACAACGCGTTTCTGGTTGTCGCGGATTTTCTTATCGTTGTCTTGGATTTCGCGTTTAAGTTTGTTCTTTTGTCGTGAGTGCTTAACGATCTCAAATACACTGGTCATCATAGTCGCCTTCTATTTTTTTGAAGTATGAAAAAATTAAACCACAAGCGCACGACCAAACCCAGCCTTTTCGCGCTTGAAGTGAGGAGTTTTTCATCAATTGAACCGATAAAGGATCTGATTTGGGATACAAAGGATGTGCCATTGCGGAGAGACTGGCGAAAGACATGCCCAAACCACCTTATACCCGATTAGAACGTGATGTTGGCAAAGATAGCAGACTGGCATTGACAGTGGTATGACACATATCAAAGCCAGCCTGCTCGGGATAGCGATCAGTAGTTGGTTGGCGTCCCCTCAAGTTTCACGGAGGAGCCAGAGGTTTTTAGCATCGCGCCACGTAACATGGCTTGCACGAGCTCGGTGGCGTCGAACTTTGTGAGTGCTTCGTGCGCACCGACTTGTTTGGCGCGATCCACACTAATATCACTCGACAGTGACGTATGGAGTATCAGGTACGCTTCGGCCAGTTTATCATCACTACGGATTTCAAAGGCGAGTTCATAACCGTCAATGCCGGGCATCTCGATATCGCTAACAATTATGTCAAACGGCTTGCCAGCGGACGCCGCGTTTTTCATCATTTGCAGTGCTTCTGAGCCGTTGTTGGTGACGTGATAGGGAATATTAATACTGTCTAACGCCTCAGAAAGCTGCCTTCTTGCGGTTAAGGAATCATCAACAAGCAAGATGTTCATCGGCTTGAGCTTTTCACGATCGACATCCGACAAAACTGGGTGCAGTTTATCCGGATCGGATGGGAAAATATGCTCCATGATGTATTCGACATCCAGCAGCTGAACCAGTTTTTCGTCGATTTTCATTACGCCAGTTAGAAACGCACGCGTGCCGAGTGTTTGAGGGGGCTCGGCGATCGAGCGCCAGTCACACTCGCTGATCTTTTCAATGCCGCGCACCAAAAAGCCCATCACACGTCGTTGGCAATCAGTGACGATGATGTAACACGACTCCCATTCTGACTTATCGACTGGCTTATAACCAATCGCTTTAGCCATATCGATGACGGGAGTGGCGATGCCACGGAAACTGGTAGTTCCTATTACTGTGGGGTGAGAGCCGGGCAAATCCGTTAGCGGCTGAAAAGGGATGATCTCCCGTACCTTAAGCGTCCCAATCGCAAAAGATTGCGTCGGGGTCAGGCGGAACATCAACATGCCTTGTGATTGATTGGCTTTGCTCTTCATAGCATCACTCTGCGTGTAATCGTAATATCGGTGTGTATTTTATCAGCATTATGCGTAAGACACATCTCCCCATTATGATAGGGGGGATTAGACAGAACATAAAATTTTTCCGTACTATTGTCTCATATTTGAAACTTATTGATAGTGTGAATTAAATGCGCGATTTCGCACGCTTTCCGGTTAGCAGTCATGCTAGGCTAATGGCGCAGAAAACACGAAGACATAGCCATGACGCAGGGCAGTAGGTTGCCTGTCGTCATTTCTTACCTAAAATAAAGGTAATAGCTTTTTTGTCACCGTGTTACATCAATGACAAAAAGTGCATGATTAGGTGCTCGTCCTCGAGCTATCACGCGCATCGGATATACGCTTTTAAGAAGTAAACCAACGGTTGAGCAAACTATGACCAATATTTTAGATTCGGTAGATTCGCGTACGCGGCTGGTGGGGGAGAACCGCCTAGAACTGTTAATGTTTTATCTTGGCACCACGCAACCTTTTGCCATCAATGTTTTTAAAGTGCGTGAGGTCATTAAAGTGCCTCGACTCAACCAAATGCCTGGCTCGCATCCGAATGTGCGTGGCGTGGCGATGATCCGAGGAAAGTCAATCCCAGTGATTGACCTGCGTCAGTCGATTGGTATGGGCTCGATCGGGGTGTCGGACGATTGCAACGTGATCGTCACCGAGTACAACCGGACGATTCAGGCGTTCTTAGTTGGCCAAGTCATCAATATCAAAAACATGGGCTGGGATGAGATTATGGAGCCGCCTAAAGGCACCGGCCGAAATAACTACCTGACCGCGATCACCCGCCAAGACTTTGATGGCCAAACTCGCCTCGTAGAAATTGTTGATGTTGAGAAAATCTTGGCTGAGATTGTCGCGTACGAAATTGGGATATCAGAAGACGTGCTCGATCCTCAACTCACACCTTATATGGCAGGGCAGCGTGTCTTAGTAGTGGATGATTCGTCAACAGCACGCGCACAAGTCAGTGATACCCTGTCTCAGTTTGGTGTCGAATGTATTATGAAAAAAAACGGTGCCGAGGCGCTGCAATTACTTAAAAGTTGGTGTGATGAAGGCAAAAATGTCAGCGATGAGATCCTATTGATGATCACCGACGCTGAGATGCCTGAGATGGATGGCTACAAATTAACGCATGAGGTACGTTCCGATAGCCGAATGAGTAACCTTTACATCGCACTTAACACCTCATTGAGTGGTAGTTTCAACGAGGCCATGGTTGAAAAAGTCGGTTGTAATCAGTTTATCTCTAAGTTTCAACCTGATTTGCTCGTGAACGTTGTCCAAGAGCGGCTCCGTGAAGTCGTCGCCAGCTAAGGTAACGCGTAACAGCAATGTGCCTTTTGAAGCGAGCCTTGGCTCGCTTTTTTGTTGATTAACGAAGTGGAGTGACGGAGAGAAAGCCCTGTTAACGTGAAAGCCACGTGGTTTAAGGAGGTAGAATGAAATACCTGTTTTTGATGCGACATGCGAAATCCAGTTGGGATGACCCTAGCTTAGACGATCATGACCGGCCTTTGAATCCAAGAGGGTTTCGTCAAGCTCCTTTGATGGCTGAGCGCCTCAATGCTTGGTTATTGCAGCCTCAAACCATTGTAACCAGCTCAGCGCAGCGAGCGAAAGATACCGCGGTATTGGTGGCGCAGACCCTTAATGACAAGCCACCTATCCTCGTCGACACCGCCTTATATACCGAGCACAGTGGTGCGATTACTGCCGTAGCGAAACAGTTGGATGATCGTCATCAAACCGCGATGATCATTGGTCATAATCCTGCGTTGAACCTTTATCTCCAACAGGTGGGCATGTACAAAGAGAATTTACCCACGTCTGGAATAGCCGTGGTGACGTTTGAGACGACATCGTGGCAAGCGATCAACGAGGTGGATGCGCAGCTGATTTACCTTGATTGGCCAAAGCGTCAAGTGAGTTAAGTCATAATAGGCACTATATCTAGTTGAAGAAAAACTACATTTAGATGAGAGGGGAAAAAGTTATCTACTAAAACTGTGGATAACCCCGTTAATTTCTTTGTTACCTTTCTTCTGAGCCCTGTACTCATCAGGGATGAGCAGGAAAAACAAAAAAGTGGCGATAAATTAACCATCAATAACGTGTCATATATTTGTCATTATGATGACGCAATCGACCGATGATGTGGAATAATAGTGCCGCCTTGAGGCAGCCCTTGCACACTGTCGCATCAGCATTCCATTGAGTAGTAGGAGAGTAGGATTGATCACGGTAGATAAACATGAAGGCTTATCGGTTCGCGTTGCCATTCTGAACGAGGAAATCAGTGCACAAGAAGTCGACTTCTACTTGTTTGTCCCCGGAGAGCTGAAGTTTGGTAAGCATGTCCTGAACGAAGATGAATTCTACCACCGCGTGCTGTCGAATAGCCGCACCTATTTTACCTCTCGCTACCACTTACCTTTGGTGCACTCTCGTTTAGCTAGCCGAGAGAAATTACCCACCGAGCAATATCGGGTCAGCCTGAGTTTGTATGCTTATCAGTACGCGCTCTCGTTAGAGAAAGCGACGCACGACTTTTTTGAGTCGGTCTCAGGGTTGGAAGACGAAGAAGCACTCGAGCAACTAGAAGATACCATCGAAATGGCGGTGGAAATCTTGCGCCGTTTGCGCCGGTACCAGCCGCAAGATACTAAGCTAGTGAAGTATTACAACAATATTGATAATTATCTGTCATGGCTGACCGAGCAACGATTTTTATCGCTTCTAGCGCATATGCCACGCGGCTCGGTGTATAAAACCATCCGCCAACAACTGGTGGAGCTTTGTGAAGCGGAAGAAGCCCATCGTTTGGTCAATCGCTACAATTCCGACAAAGCTATCGGCGATCCGACCCGTATGGTTAACAAAATGCGCCTGTTACGTCGTTTGATTGAATTTCCTGTCACCATTCGCCAAAAACCGGAAGCCTTGGGTAAGAACCTCAACAAACTCGCGAAAGCCTCGGCGACAGCGTTTGTGATGCTGTTTGTCACGACTGTGATTGTGCAGGCGCGGCAGTATTTGGGTGAGATTACCTTGTCGTTTGTCTTGGCGATGGCTGGGATCTATGCGTTGCGTGAAATTTTTAAAGATGATTTGCGTGACGCGCTGTGGCGATGGATTCGTAAAGGACGGCCCAAATGGCGCAAACGCTTTATTGACCCCACCTCGAATAGACAGATTGGTCGGCAGTTGGAGTGGCTCGATTACATCGACTTTACCGCGCTGCCCGATGAAGTCAAAAAGCTGCGTCGTGGTAAGTTGCGTCAGCAAGAAGAGGCCGTGGTGCGTCTAAAGGTCAAAACCCAGCTAGAGACTACTCGCTTTTTGTCAGGCTATGACACGACTCGAGATGTTTGGAAGCTCGATTTTCGTTCTTTCTCACGTTTAATGGATCGCGGAAGTCAGCGTTTGTATCGTCTAAACGATGGACAGGTTTTAAAAGACTCGGTTGAAAAGCGCCACCAATTCAATTTGGTGAGCTGTCAAAAGATCAAAGACCAGCCCACGGTATATCAGCGTTGGAAAATCACGGTAAACCGTTCGAAGGTGGTCGATATTGAAGAAATCCTCGACTAATTTTTCAATGAAAACGTATTTTGCCTGCTGAGGTAGTCGATACAAAAAGCATAAAAATCCATAGCACTGAGTGGCTTAGAAAAGTAATAGCCTTGAAACTCATCGACCCCCATTTGCTGTAAACTGAGCAACTGTTCTTGCGTTTCCACCCCTTCGGCAACCACGCAGATCCCGAGCTGATGTGACATATAACAAATGGTATCGACCAGTATTTGCTGACGAGAAACGGTGGCCATATGCTCGACAAAGCTACGATCTATTTTCACTTTGTCAAAGCTCAAGTGATTCAGCACCGCCATTGAGGACCATCCGGTGCCAAAATCATCCAAGGCAAGTTTAACGTCAATGTCTCGCAACTGGTTCATGAGTAGGCTAAATCGACCAATATCATCAATGGTCATGGTTTCGGTGATTTCAAACACCAACCGTTTACGTTGCTCAGGGTGATGCATAAAAATATTCACAACGTCTGAGAGCAAGGCCTCACTAAAGAAAGAATCAGACAAATTGATCGCGATATCGATATGCTGATTGATGGTTTGCCACTCGGTATTCATCGCCGCATAAACTTGGCGTAGGATCCAAGTACCAAGCCGCTGTCCAAGACCGGCTTCTTCCGCTACATCGATTAATAACTGCGGACGGACTTGGCCAAAGGTTGGATGTTGCCAGCGAATTAATGCTTCACAGCTCAGTTTGTTAGGCTCTGACGATATAATCGGCTGATAGACAAGAGACAATTCATCCTGACTTTCATCCAGCAGCAGGGCATTTAAGTCATCCTTTAATTGTCGGCGTTCACGGGCATCGGCCTCGAACTTAGGCTTAAAGACCACGATACTGTCTTTTGAGGGAGAAGCATTTTTGGCCTTGAGCAAGGCCAGATCGGCATTATTCAATAGGGTATTCGCAAAGACCTCCGGATCTTTATGAAGTGCTGCATCAAGATCTGTGCTTTTGGCAATCCCAAGCGCGACGGTAAGTTGAATATCAGGATAGATATCGTCGAGGGCGTGGCGCAATGTATCGCGCAGTGGTTGGGTGAAAAAGCTTAAATAATGGCCATCGGCCGTGGTTAAAACTGCAAATCGGTTGCCGCTTAAACGCGCGCAAGTATAGCCATAAGGTGAGCAGATACTATTAAGCTTTTGCCCGATTTTAGCGAGTGCTTGGTCCCCTTGCGCATACCCCACCAAGTCATTAATGTCTTTAAAGCGGCGAATATCGATGACAAGTAAGGTGTGTATGACATGTTTGCTCGCAGCTTTTTGTAACGCATACAATAAATAATTCCGATTTGGAAGCTGTGTGATGCTGTCCATCCATGCCATTTTCTGTTGCGTGAGGCTGTCTCTAAACATGCGCCAAGAAAAGTATCCAAGTAGGACAAGGATCAGTCCAACGGTGAGGTAGATATGTTTTAGTTGGTTAGCAAGGTATTCGCGCTGTTTGATAGCGGCAGKGCCGGTTAAATTGTTGATCATTAAATCACGCAGCGCAGGGAGTAGGGTGTCCATTTCGCCAAGCAACAGTTGTAAGCGTGGCCTCTGACCTTCTAATACCGCTTGTTCATAACGTCTGATGGTTTGAAATGCACGTTTGACCAGAGGAGTGGCACTAAAGGCTTGTCTCAACTTCTCTGTCTCGCTGCTTCGTAAAAAGGTGTCGTAGCGACTCCAGAGAATGTCGTACTTTAAAATGAGTGCACTGCGGTCTTGACGTTGAGTGTGGAGATACAAGGCGAGCTCATGGCGAAACTCTAGGGTTTCTAATTCCATTTGGGCCAATGCCCATGCTGACAGCTGGGTACGCACGGCATGGCGAGAGTAGCTTTGATTGAACTGATAAAGCGTTACGACCGCAAAAATTAGGATCGAAAAGACAAAGATAATAAACCACGTGACCGGGCGCTTAAGCATCATAAGTGTATTGCACCGCTACTCATCCATCACCTCCACACGGTTCGCTTGCCACACCATCCGACTGTGTATTATTTCGTTATCCATTAACTGATTCTCCGATAATGGATAGATGACCCATATCGGCCCTTTATCGCGAACACGCATCCACTGACCATTCTTTTTTATCGCAAATATGGGGTTATACCGCTCAATATCCTCAACCGTAATGTAAGCCCAATAATCATTTAGCGCATAAACTTTGAGTGTTCTGGGCGGAATATCGAGTTGAGCGAGTAACTTTTGCGCTGATACGCCTAAAAATCGCTGTTGGCCATCGGTCCATGGCGTGGCTGTTTCAATAGTACGATCTGCCATCGCGACGAGTTGTTCGCGCGTAAAAGCCTCTGTTCCTTCTTTGCTGATAATCGTCAGCATCGGACTGGCCATGACTGTGCGACTGGCTGTCATTGCGATCACCCAACCAACCAGCAATATCCATTGCAAGTAGTGGCCGTACTGTGCTCGGCCAATTGTGGTGCAGTGTGTCATGATATGCGCCTCCCAAGAGCTTCCTCTTAAACGTAGTTGTACGCACTGGCTTACTCAAGTGTGGGCGCGGAGGAGGTATCCAGTCGCTTGGTCAAAGTAACTTGTTTTCATAAGCTAGAAGATAATTCTATTTATTAACCATTACATTCATACAATATCATGTCAGTTTGTTTATAAGTCGTCATAGTGGCTAAAATAAAAACAATTATTAAACCAATATTCTTTTAGTGAGTGAAAGTATGAAACAACCCCACTTTTCCACGTTAGCTGTCCACGGTGGTGATCAAACGGATAAAGGGCACAATGCGGCTTTCCCGCCGATTTACACAGCCAGCAGTTTCATTCAATCTGACCTTAGCCATCAGGCCGATTTTGGTTACTCGCGGGTTGCGAATCCAACCCGTTCGGCTTATGAGAGTGCATTGGCAGCACTCGAGCAAGGTTGTTATGCGACCGCGACGGCCTCGGGGATGGCAGCGACAGCCTTGGCCTTAGAACTGCTGCCGGCAGGCGCGCACATTATTGCGATGCGCGGTGTGTATGGGGGGACGCATCGCTTGTTCGACAAACTCCGCGCCACCAATAATGGGCTCAGTGTCGATTATGTTGATCTCAACGATTTGAATGCCGTGGCAGCCGCGGTCAAGCCGAACACGGCGATGATCTGGGTTGAAACCCCAACCAACCCCTTGTTGGAACTTGTCGATATTACCGCTATTTGCCAGTTTGCCCGCGAGCATGCGTTATTAACCTGTGTGGATAACACCTTTGCGACTGCGTGGAACCAAACGCCGTTGCGTTTAGGGGCGGATATTGTGATGTTGTCGACCAGCAAATACATTGGTGGGCATTCTGATATGATTGGCGGCGCGCTGGTCACCGCTGATGAAGCGTTGGCGAAAAAAATCGATTTTGCGAAAACCACGGTCGGCGCGATTGCCTCGCCATTTGATGCCTATCTCGCGTTACGCGGATTAAAAACGCTCGATCTGCGTATGCAGCGCCAATGCGATAATGCGCTAAACGTCGCGACTGCGCTGGAAAACCACCCTGCCATTGAAGCGGTTTTCTATCCGGGCTTACCGTCACACCCGCAACATGCGCTTTGTCAAACGCAAATGCGCTCAGGGGGAGCAGTGGTTACCATTCAGCTAAAAGGTACGCGGGTGGAAAGCGAGCGATTTTTAAGCCGCTTACGCTACTTCATCTTGGCGGAATCGCTCGGTGGTGTGGAGAGCATGATCAACCATTCAGCCTCCATGTCTCACGGCTCCATGAGTGAAGAGGAACGCGAGGCGATGGGGGTTTTCGATACCACCTTCCGGCTTTCAGTCGGCATTGAAGATAGCCGTGACTTAATTGATGATCTTCTGCACGCACTCGATCAGGAGGCGTCATGACCGATTATGGCGTCTGGACGGTGGTGACGCCACTGGTGACTATTGTGCTTGCTGTGGTCACGCGTCAGGTGATTCTGTCGCTACTAGCAGGGGCGATGGTGGGTTATACCGTGATCGCCAATTTCAATCCATTCGCAGGCGTGGCGAAGGCACTGGATAGTTACATTGGTGTGTTTGCCAGCGCGGGGAACACGCGCACCATTTTGTTCTGCTTTATGGTGGGCGGCTTAATACGTCTTATCCAAGTCACAGGCGGCACGCGGGCCGTGATTCATGCGCTCACCGAGCGTGCTCAATTGGTCAAAAATCCGATTACGGTGCAGTTGCTCGCGATGGTCACCACCATGCTGATTTTTATTGAAAGCTCAATTTCCATTATGTCAGCGGGGACGGTGAGTCGTGATTTAGCCGATCACTATCGCGTTTCTCGAGAGAAGCTCGCCTATGTGATCCAGTCATCCTGCGTTGCGACTTGCTCCAGTGTGATGATCAATGGTTGGGGCGCCGCGATGATGGCGATTATCGGCGTGCAAGTCAGCAAAGGGTATGTTGAAGGCGAGCCCTTCACCATTCTATTGCACGCCATCCCTTACAACTTAATGGCATGGCTCTCCTTGCTGGCGGTGCTTTTTTATGTGCTCACTGGGGCGAGTTGGGGGCCAATGGCGAAAGCTGACCAACGTGCGGCAGCTGGACAAGTCCTGCGTGAGGGCGCCTTTCCTATTGCTGGCGATCATCAGCGCGATGATGAGCCGCTAGGCAAAGTGAGCTATTTTGTTCTGCCGTTACTGAGCACCATTTTAATGGTGCCGGTGGGCCTGTTTATCACGGGTAATAGCGATATTGCCTCAGGATCGGGCTCGACCGCTGTTTTTTGGGCGGTGATGGCAGGGACTGCGGTCGCGATGGCTTTCTTTATCGGCACGCGTGTCTTGTCGTTAGATGCTTTTTTCCGCCACCTGTTAGCCGGATACGCGAATATGATGCCTCTGGGGGCAATTATGTCGCTGGCATTTTTAATGGGGGATTTATCGGCAGACTTACATACGGGACACTACATCACTCAGGTGATTGATGGCATTCTACCTGCAGGATTATCAGCCGCTTTTGTCTTTGTGATTGCCGCCATTATGTCATTGGCGACTGGGACCTCGTGGGGCACGTTTGCAATCATGATCCCGATTGGTATTCAGATTGGTGCAGCGACAGGCATTGACCCGCATTTGATGATTGGCGCATCGATATCTGGGGCCATTTTTGGCGATATGACGTCACCAATCAGTGATACAGGCATTGTCGCGTCGATGGCGACGGGTAACGATCACGTCGACCATATCCGTACGCAATTCCCTTATGTCTTTGCGGTGGGGGGAGTGACCGCGGTCTTGTTTGCGATATTGGGAAGCGCTTAAGCGCACACTCGGTTAGAAAAAGAAACTGTCCTTGCGAGTCAGCAAGGACAATTTGTTAATGCCCAAGTCCATGGAGTCAGTCTTTGCGGGCAAAAGGGGCAAGCGAAGGTTGATCTCGTTGTCTAATAAAATGTAGACGCCGAGCCTTATCTTGTCTAATTAATCATTCAATCAGTTTGTGTAATCGGAGTCGTGGCTTGGTTGAGATACGCAATAATATCATCTGACTCATACATCCATTGCACTTCGTCGCCCTGTTGAATACGTAAACAGGGAACTTTAATTTTTCCGCCTCCCTGTTCCAGCTCACGTCGGGCGGCCATATCGCGCTTAGCGTCTTTGGCCGCTAGTGGCAGTCCGAGTTTTCGGCTTGCTTGACGAACTTTGACGCAAAATGGACATGCTTGAAATTGATATAAGGTCACTTGCTTTGAAAACGCGACCATAGCTTGGTGCTGATCTGCGTTCAGCTTTGGTGGCTTAGGCTTAGTGAGCGCTTCAACAACGAGAATGATCCGGCCAAGGATCCAACGAATAACACCCATTTTCACTCCCTGTGTGTATCAAAGAGCAGAGTTTAACACGACAGCGCACGTGACCCTATAGCAGGGTTTGTTTCTAAATGGTGACAATGTGTTTCTGATGTGAAACACAGTGGCGTTGTATGGCGCCTTTTGGCTGGTAAACTAACCATCCTGCAACCTCACGATAATAAGCAAACGATTACAGGCACCCTATGACACTGCAAGCCATTGACTTTCAAGCGCCTAATGCGGAGCAAGCCTTTGTTGAATCCTTACGCGAAACGGGATTTGGCGTGCTTAAAAACCACCCACTACAACAGCAGCTCGTGGCTGATATTTACAACCAATGGGAAGGTTTTTTTAACACCGAGGAAAAACATGCGTTTACCTTTAAGCCCGATACCCAAGATGGTTTTTTCCCCGCTAAAATTGCGGAAACGGCGAAAGGCCACACGAAGCGCGATTTAAAGGAATTTTTTCACTACTACCCTTGGGGGCAGTGTCCTTCGGCCTTCCGTGACAACCTGCAATCTTACTATCAACAAGCGACCAGCTTGGCTGAGACCTTGTTGTCATGGGTTGAGCGTCAGTCACCGGACAGCGTCAGTGAGCACTACTCACAATCACTTTCTAGCATGATTGCAGGGAGTGAGCAGACATTGTTACGCGTATTACATTACCCGCCGTTAAAAGGCGATGAAGAGCTAGGCGCTATCCGTGCCGCCGCCCACGAAGATATTAACCTGTTGACCATCCTGCCTGCAGCGAATGAGCCGGGCTTGCAAGTGAAAGCGAAAGACGGGCGTTGGTTAGATGTGCCGTGTGACTTCGGTAACTTAATTGTCAATATTGGCGATATGCTACAAGAAGCATCGGGCGGCTACTTCCCCTCAACCACCCATCGCGTGATTAATCCTGAAGGCGCAGATAAAACCAAAGCACGGATCTCGTTACCGCTGTTTTTGCATCCGAAACCAGATGTGGTGCTGTCTTCTCGCTATACGGCGAAAAGTTATCTGACTGAGCGTTTACGTGAATTAGGTGTTCTGTAAGCGAAAAGAAAAGCCGAGGTGATATGCCCCTCGGCTTTTTATTTAGACCCGTTTCGCGTATTGCAAGTTAAGCGTCATCCCCTAAGGCCTCTTCGATGCGCTCGGCGGCCTCTTCACTGACCCATTGGTGCCAAAGGTCGCGATAGCGGCGTAAGAACTCATCGGCAGCGATCTCGCCATCAGCTTGATAATCATCCATCCAAGCGAGCATCTCGCTCATGACGCTATTATCGTATTCACGTTGCTGAACGTAGCGAAAGGCGACCGGCGATTGTTCCGCAAATGACGCTGTTGTGAGTGTGTGCACGGGAGAGGTGGGAAATGCAGTGACTTTTGGGGTCTGGCATTCCGCTTGAGTGATACAATTTTTATAGTGCTCAAGATCAACTGCTGCGCCAAGGTCCACTTCGACCATTTCATATTTGCCCATCACCGGCGTCGGTGCCCAGTAATAACCAAACCACGCGTCACGACGATCATTGGCTCGAGCAATGGTTCCAGCCAGGCCAGCGGCAGAGCCGGGATCGATCATCTCAAAACCGGCTTCACCCAGTTGAAGTGCATCAAAAAGGTGCTTGGCAGAAATTTGGCAAGTCCATCCGGCGGGGCAGCCCATAAACGCCGCTTTGTCGGGGTCTTCGGGGTGTGGAAATAATTCTGGATGTGACTTAATACCTTCAATGGTAGCAAGCTCTGGATGTTGGTCCACCATGTATTTTGGCACCCAAAAGCCTTCATTTCCGCCTTGGCTAAATGCATTGCCGGCGTATTTGAGTCGCCCATCAGTCACCCCTTTATCGAGCATTGCTTTATGCGAGTTGGTCCAGAACTCAGGCGCAATGTCCGGCTCACCCTTTTCTGTCATCGATACGCCTGTTGGCATGGTGTCACCGGGGACCAAACGCACGTCGCAGCCATAGCCGTTAGCGAGGATAAATTGATCAACATGTGCCATCAGGGTGGCTGAATTCCAATTCATATCCGCAATCGTGACATCGCCGCAGGCTGGCTCATCGGCGTGAGCACTTGGCGTCGAGATAAATAATGGAGAAAGTAGGAGCGCACAGAGTAGGGGTCGCATAGATCGTCCTTGAAAGTCGCTAGTGTTAGGTCAAAAACAAAACGTACCATGCGTCTGATACAAGGTCTATACTGGTTGAAGCGCAAGGTGCTGAATCACAATCTAAAAACACATTTTTTGATCATTAGGTTAATATCGCTCGTTATAAACGCTATTGGTACGCCTCCGTATAGCTGTTGTGCGCGTTGCCGTTGCACCTTTGCTTTGATGACTGATTGTCGAGGAACCATACATGCCACGCCAAGAACAGCTCAACGCCATTGAACAACAAGATGATGTAATCGCCCTGTCGGGATCGCAAGCGGCTTTAAAGCTGGGAAGCGCAGCCCTAGTGCGTATGCATGTGCACACGCCGATGAAAGGGTTATTTCGCTTTAATGCCATTATGCTTGGTACAGACGGAAAACGTTATTGCTACACCCAAATCCCGTCTCTATCTGCGCAGCAAAAAGGGCAATATTTAAACCCAGGCTTTCAAGTGCGATTGCATGGTGTGGCCGCAGATGGGTCGCTAGTCCGATTCAGTGGCAAGGTGCAAGGCGTGCTCGAGAGCCACTGCAGTATTGTGTGCATTGAGCTTCTTCGTGAAGGCGCGACAGCCACGCCGTTGCGACAAGACAAGCGCTTTCCAGTGGCGTTATCAGCGACGCTTGCCACAGAGGGAATGAGCAAGATTGAGGTGGAGATACGCGATTTGTCGGTTGGCGGATGTTTATTTGCTTACCGTTCAATGGGCGCCAAATTAGCTCCAGAAAAAAAAGCGACGCTAAGCCTAAACCATTTAGCGCCGAATCAAGATCTCACGCTTAACGGTTCGATTCTCTCACATCGATTACTCGGCGATGATTATTTGTGTGGCTTTCAATTTGATGACCGCAGCAAGGCACACAGTACGTGGTTAATCACCAACCTTGCCTTCGATGGCACCTATTACCGATTAGCGGTGACCAATAATAAAGGTGAAACGTCTCTGAATTGGTCTTAATCTTCTTACATGCTCGGGGTCATTTTCAGTAAGCTGCCGTTTCGTTTATCTGTGAGAAGCAAAATGCTGCCATCATTGGCTTGAATGACGTCGCGGATACGCCCGAACTGACCATCAAATAGCCGCTCTTCGCTCACCACGTTACCGTCTTCGAGGGTTAGGCGCACCAACAGACCAAATTTTAATGATCCAAGCAGTAGGTTGCCTTGCCACATCGGGAAGCGATCACTGTCCACCATGATCATGCCTGACGGTGCAATTGACGGATCCCAATAATAGACAGGTTGCTGCATACCTTCTTTCGCGGTGCCTTCACCAATTTGTGTGCCCAATCCGTAATTCACCCCATAAGTGATGATTGGCCAGCCATAGTTAACCCCTTTTTCGATGATATTGAGTTCATCGCCACCTTGAGGGCCGTGTTCATGCGCCCAGACAGTGCTGCCATTATTATCGAGTGTGATACCTTGCACATTACGATGACCGTAACTAAAAATCTCGGGCTTTTTTGCATCGTGAGCAGAGAACGGATTGTCGACCGGCAAACTGCCATCGAGGTTTAACCGCACTAAACTCCCCAAATGATCGGTAATAAACTGGGCGCGGTCACGGTGGCCGCGGTCGCCCAGCGTGATGTAAAGGTGCTCTTGGGTCACCAATAGGCGACTGCCAAAGTGACGGGTTCCGCCGCGTTTGGGTAATGCAGTAAAAATGACCTTGCTATTAATGAGAACATCATGTGACAGCGTTGCTTTGAGCACTTCTGTCCCCGCTTGGCCGCGTTCATCTTCTGCAGCATAAGAAAGGTATAGGGTACCGGTCGCGGGGAAGTCAGGCGCTAACGCAATATCAAATAGCCCTCCTTGCCCCTGCTGATAGACGCCTTTGGGTACTCCTAATATGTTCACCGTTAGCCCATTAGGCGTTAGGCGTTTTAAGGTGCCGTTCCGTTCAGTGATCAGGATATCGCCATTAGGTAGCTCGGCCATCCCCCATGGGTGGTCGAAGCCACTTTTCACTTCCTCGACATTCACAGTGACCGTCTCCGTCTCGATAGTCACCCCGTGCGCGCTCAACGGCGTGCACAATACGAACATCAACAAAAAAGTCGACGATATCCGGTGCATGACGACCTCCTTGATCAGTGGACGCTGAGTTTACGATAGAGGCGATCTTTAAGGTGTGCACGTTGCTTTTTCATCGCGGTAAAAATGTCGTCGCTGGTTGGGATCTGCTTCATTTCTAGACCACGAATATGATGATCGAGCTGATGATAACGCTTGGCATCAAGTTGGAAGTCAGGATCGTTCGCCTTCAAATCATGAATGCGTTCACGGTACTCTGGGAACTCAAAGATAAGCGCATGATTTTCGCCTTGCATAAACACCTCCTTCTCACCTTGTGATGCTATTAAGGCTAGGCGCGCTTTGCCGATCTCTCCAGTTTCAGTCTGCTTGATTCGGGTCGAGTGGCGGGATGCTGGGCTCGACGGCTTTCGCCGCTTTTTTATCGGGGAAATGGATGGTTTTTCCGTCAGCTGTCAATAAGCTGATGGTATGTGGCGAACCGTCCGGTTGTAAGGTGACCAGCCCGACAGCACTGGCGTTCACCAAGCGCTTAGGGCCTGCGGTGTCGGGATCACGCCTATCAATCCGCATACGCTTTCGCTTGGTTAGCCAATTAAATGGTGAGCGAGGACTGAACAAAATACGATCGCACCATTCACAAATGCTCAGCAGCGGCTCTGGGAAATTGTTTTTAAAGCCGCTCGCGGTAATCTGCCATAAGCGCGGGCTATTGGTACGAAAACGAATACGAATGTCATAGGCAAATGAGTAGTGCACATCACCTGACAAAATCACATAGTTGGTTGGCGTACGCTGGTGGCGGAAAATACTCAGTAAGGTATTAGCACTGCCCGGATGAGCCATCCAGTTCTCAGCATCGACAATGGTAGGTTTGCCGAGCCAAATTGCGATACGTTGTAATACTTCAATAAACTTTACCCCGAACATAGGCGCGGCCGAGACAATGACCGCACTATCATGCTTAAGCAAGTCATGCTGAAAATCCATCAGAGCTTCCCAGTCCATCAAGCCGGATGGGCGGTTCATGCTGGACTCCGATCGCCACCGACGAGTTCGAGTATCGAGTACCACTACACAGGGGGTCGTCGGTACGTTGTAATGCCAATGCTCAAAGCGAAGTAGCGTCTCAATCATTGCGTCGTGCGCACTATCATTCGGGTCATCGCCAGACTGACCAAACTGGCTAGCTGTCGCAAGCGTAATAAACGAGGGATCAAACTGTTTAGGGTCATTTCCCCAGCCTTGGCATAGCCAATAGGCAAACAGGCCGTTGCCAATAATGCGCCGTGAAAAGGGCTGTTGATAGGCTGCTTGCTCCCAGCCTACGGTGATGTTCCAGTCATCGGTGATATCGTGGTCATCAAAAATCATATAGGTGGCGAGATGGGCGAACAGACGCCTGACTTGGGGCAGACCGTGTTGAAAATGAGTCAGGGCTTGTTCTTCACGCTGATACCGTGACTGCTGTTGTGGCGTTAACGTGCGGTTGAGTGCGACTGAGGCTGTATTTGTGATGCGCCACGCTTCTGGCGACCACACCAGTAAATACATGGCGAAATGTTCGGCAAAGCTAATCAGGTGATTGCTGGTTGTCTGAGAGGTGAAGATTGGCAGCGCACGTCCTTTTAACCGCTCGAACAGAGAACCATACCGTGCGCGCTGTGTGGGTAACAATTTTGTCCTGTTGAGGTAGCCATCTGGATGCGTATCGAGTTCTCGGCAATGTGCAATCGGTGCGGCGTCAAAGTATTCATTTTTGAGCTCCAGCCGAGTAATCAAGGCTCTGATCCGCTGCAACATTGGTGTGGCGACATCATCGGCGTAAATCTGATCTCCGCTCATAATGAGTATGTCCGGCCATTGTGACATCTCCTCATTGGCGAGTTTATCGTCGAGTGTGACCAGTGCATCATCACACTGATGGTGCGGGTGCCGACATGAGCCATGCGCTAAATGGTTCGCTTGGGAGGGGATCACAAAGTGCGGTGAACGTTCACCTTCATAGAGTAAATCGGGTATCCATTCAGACAAGGGCTTTTGATCGAGTAAGATGTCGTAACGCAATGGTGCATCGAGCGGAAAGCCGTGCGCACATCGGAGATGAGCCAGCACCACCCACGCATGTTTCCCTGCGCGAAATTGCTGTGCCGAGGAGAGTGGCATCGCGGCAAGGAGGGTCTGATCATCAAAAACGGATAATGTGCCTTCGTCTGGCGGCGTTGATAATACTGCCCATACCACGACTTCATGTTGAGTGGTTCGCCGTAACATGGGGCCAGCAATAAAACGGGGCAGGGAAGAGGCGTCCGGATTCAATGTTCGTTTCCTTTTTCGGTCTGTTTGCCATCTTGGCATTTTTTGGGGGCAGGATGCAAAACGTATGCGATAATCGCWTGTTTTGGCGTCTTTTTAGCCATTTGAACATGAAAAGCGATAAATCACCGTAAAAGGGGTTGCACCCTTTGCTGCAATCGCCTACCATCCTTCTCGTTGTTACGAAACACGTTTCCCCCATAGTTCAGTTGGTAGAACGGCGGACTGTTAATCCGTATGTCACTGGTTCGAGTCCAGTTGGGGGAGCGCAAGGCGTGACGTTTTTGATATCACGGTCGATTAATTTTTAGTGATATAAAGGTTCCGTGTGTAACGTAGGTTGTTCGGATTTTCCGTATTATAGCCGCCTACTTTAGGGCTTTTGATTACACTACGCGTGTAAAAGTACATTGGAATGGCAGGCATCTCCTCGGCGAAAATGCGCTCCGCTTCCTGATAATAGGCTTTACGCTTTTCTGGGTCGACAACGGAGAGTGCTTGGTCAAGCAGCTTGTCGTATTCAGGGTTGCTCCAATTGGACTTATTCATACCTTTACTACTGAAATAGCTCAGGAAAGTTGAGGCCTCATTGTAGTCACCATTCCATCCATCGCGAGCCACATCAAAGTCTTTTTGTAGCACCTTTTGCAAAAAGGTTTTCCACTCTTGGTTAGCTAAGCTGACTTTAACCGGTAGATGGCGTTTCCACATAGACGTTACTGTCAATGCAAGTTTTTTGTGGGATTCCATGGTGTTATACACCAATTCAAACTCTAGAGGGTTGTCTTTAGTGTATCCCGCTTCGGCCAAGAGTGCTTTTGCTTTTTGATAACGCTCTTCTTGGGTCATTTCCGCCCAAGCCAATTTCGGCGGTTCGAAGTTGTTGATGGCTGGTGGTGTTGCACTGTACGCAGGTTGCTGTCCTTGACCAAGAATAATGTCGGTGACGACATTACGATCAATGGCATAGGCGAGTGCTTTACGTACGCGCACGTCGTTAAACGGTTCGCGCTCTGTGTTGAATAAATAGTAATAAGTCGCAAGTGACGGCATGGTTAGGAATTCATCGGGACGCTCTTGCTTGATTTTCTTATAAGATTCAAGCGGGAAGCTAAAGGTCACGTCGATCTCACCGGTGCGATAACGATTATACTCCGCGTTGGCATCGCTGGAGGTTACATACGATGTGTTGTTAATCACCGTTTCTTTATCGTTCCAGTACATGGGATTACGCTCAAGATCGATGCGCTCATTAATTACCCAGTTGGTCAAGTTATAGGCGCCGGAGTTGACCATATTTTCGGGGCGTGTCCAGTTATCTCCATACTTCTCTACCGCATGTTTTGGTACAGGGTAGGTCGAAGAATGGGTGAGCATATTGGGGAAATAAGGAGTACGTCGCACCAATGTAAACTCGATGGTATGGTCGTCCACCGCCTTCACGCCCAATGCACTTGCAGGCTTATGTCCATCGGTGATTTCGGTTGCATTGAGAATGTTCGCGGTGCCTAAATACCAAGCGTATGGTGCAGCGGTTGCTGGGTCKACGGCACGTTGTAGTGTATAGACAACATCTTCCGCTGTAATGGGCTCACCGTCAGACCATGTCGCCTCGCGTAGATGGAATGTATACGTTAACCCATCTTCACTGACTTCCCAGTTTTTTGCTAAACCTGGTGCAATATCGCCACTTGGCGTGCGCGATGTAATGCCTTCGAACAAATCTGAGATAATTTTGTTACTGGCGGTATCACTGGACTTGGTCGGATCCAGCGTAGGCACTTCGCCAGAAACCCCCCAAATAAGAGTCTGTTGCTCGGCAAGCTCCACGCCTTCTGGAACGTGAGCTGCAAACGCTGAGCTACACAATGCGAGTGCCAATGAACCGGCCAATAGTTTTAATTTCATCTTTCCATTCCTTGGTTGAGTGATTTGTTAATAAGCTTTGTTAATCAATAGATTAACCACAAATGGTAAGCGAAGAAAAGCGATGTGATAAAAAGATGACAAATCAACGACAGGAAAGCGTGAAATCGTGACCTCTATTTTTATATCGATTTAATCCTGCATGGCGGTTGCCGGTCGCGGCGTATTCATACGGCATGATCCCCTCGGACAACCTAGGCGGTTTTATGATAAATTGGCCGTTTTTCATAGACTCAAGGATGATCTTCCGTGCTGTTACGTCCATTTTCTCCCACTGACTTAGCCTCATTTTTATCTCTTTCTATCACGCATGAGCAGCTGCCTTTTGTCGGACGCCCAGAGGAAATCTTGGCGGCGACCAATGAATTTGCTCACCTACACCTGATTGAGGTAGAGACCATGATTGTGGGCGGTTTTATTCTTGATACTGGTTACGCGTCGCAATACGACTTTGCCCATGCGGGTGATATGGGAGTTCGTGCGGTGTTTATCGATCAGCACCACCAAGGTAACGCACTGGGTCGCCGCGCGATGATGGCCTTGGCGGATTATGTCAAACCGCGCTACCCGTGGGCGCAGCGTCTCGTTCTGACCGTAAACTGCAAAAATGCGGGCGCGATTGCGTGTTACCAACGCGCAGGTTTCACCGATACGGGCGAGTTGTATCATGGTGGCAGCGCAGGTCCTCAGCATATTATGTTGATAAATGTCGAAAATAAAGTCAGTCCTGATGGTAATATGGCTTAAACCCGCGATGACTTGCTAAAAAAGAAGGATTGTGCGACGCTCAAGTAAAATCACTGATAAGCAGGGATCATGCTTGGCGGTTGATCTCCATCCGACTGGCGTTGTGGTGGGATGAAAAGTGACATTCATCGGCCCAAGAAATGCGTCGAGTCGGGTGAGGTATTGCGTTTAACAAGGAGAGTAATGATGAAGATTTATGGCCACCCTTCTGCCATTAATGTTCAAAAAGTGATGTGGTTGATTGATGAGTTAGATTTAAGCATCGAATTGGATGAGGTTGATATTCATCATAACGCCCAAGACGCTGATGCACTGGCACAAAAATGTCCAATGCGTCAGGTGCCGGTACTAGAAGATGGCCCGAACAGTGTGTGGGAATCGCACACCATTTTGCGCTATTTGGTTGCCTGCTATGGCAATAAAATGTGGTACCCAGATTGCGCGTTCCAACGCTCGCGCTATGAGCGTTGGATGGATTGGTGCCTCTCTTCGTTTCAGCCTGCGGTTAAAACCGCTTGCTTGGAATCATCGAGCGATCTAAAAGTGAGAGAAGCGGCCCTTGAGCAGTGCCGCCAAGATTTAGAGAAGCTGGACAATGAACTTGCCGAGCGTCGCTATTTAATTTCTGACATGATGACGCTCGCCGATATTGCAATTGGCACTGTGGTCCACTCTCTTGCCGTGGCGCCATCAATGACCCTGCCGCCGCACGTGTCGCAATGGTACCAGCAACTAAAATCATCATCAGGTTATCAACGCTGGGTCGTTCAGGCTCGTCAAACCCAACCTGCGTAAACCATAATTTTTATTAAGATTGAGCCCGCATTAGCGGGCTTAAAGCGTTTTTAGCGGCCCCACGACACACAGTGCGCTTTGATAGCCAGGCTGTTGTTCAATGCGCTCAAGATACGCAACAATGTGACGGTGTTGCTGAGGGTCTAGGCGAGGACGCATTGCGATTAATGGGAAACTCATTTGGATATCTGCTGCTGTGAGTGTGTCACCACACAGCCAATCATGTGTCGCTAAGTGGTGTTCGATCATGGCAAGGTGGTCTCGCAGTTGGGGGGCAATAAACTGGTCGGTGACGCCTTTCATCAGCTTTTTCGCCAAGGGGCGTACAAAAAAGGGCATCGGTGCTTCTGGGATTTTGCTGAAAATCAAGGACATGACCAGTATTGGCATTAAAGACCCTTCGGCATAGTGCATCCAGTATCGATAGTGACCTTTCTGCTCTGGTGTTTGTGGCGCTAAGCGCCCGTCAGCATACTTTTCTAAAATGTACTCAATAATCGCGCCCGACTCTGCAATGACCGTCCCTTCATCTTCAATTACAGGTGCTTTGCCCAGAGGGTGAACGCGCTTGAGTTCGGGAGGCGCCAACTTGGTGTTGGGGTCACGCGAGTAGGTCTTGATTTGATATGGCACACCCAGTGCCTCAAGCAACCAAACAATACGCTGAGAACGCGATTGTTCAAGGTGATGAATAATAATCATAAGGAATATCTTTGACTGTAAGTTTAAAAAGGCTCAGCTATCGATACGATAGTCTTGCTATTTCGATCAGTCCTTGTGATTCAATTCATTGATTTGGAGGTGGGAGTACTCGGCCTTGAATGCGTAATTTGGGGTCCACAGACGAAATGTTCGTGCCGCGAATGTATACATTGCCCCCCACGTAAATATCGTCGGGTAATGCGCTAATTGGCGAGTTAGTAAGATAAAGGTTGCCCTCAACGTACAAGCGTCTTGGCAAGGTGGTGAGAGGCGTATTGACCAGACTGAGGTCGCCACGCACGACGAGGTTTGGTGGTAATGCGGTTACAGCGGTATTGGTGAGGTTGATATAGCCACCGACTTTGAGCCGCGGTAGCCGTGTCAGCGGCGTATTTGCCGCATTTAAGTAACCGCCGATATCCAGTCCGCGAGGCAGTCGCGAAATATCGCTGGCTTCGATATCTAAATACCCTTGCGTTTTTAACCCTGCGGGTAAGGTCGTGATGGGGGAAAAGCGGAGTTTCACATTGCCGTAGTTGTCCACATAGCCGTGAAAACGTAAGTCTTGCACGAATGTATTGAGGGGTTCGTTCATCGCATGCGCGGGCACTGCCATCATAAAATAGCCGACAAGAATCCAAAGTTGAATGATGGCTTTTGGCATGAAAAGGTCTGCGTGGTCACAACGTCTGCTTCAATGTAGAGCGTTTCGGCGAATATTCAAGCCCCTCTAGGTTTTCTGTCATCGAAAACGTTATCTTCTACGTATGTTAGCCATTATTCCAACCAGTACTGACTGAGGTACCTGTGCTTCAATCTCGTTATCACACCCTGCGTTTGGTTCTCGGAGATCAACTGAATGCCAGCCACTCATGGTTTAAGCAGCACGATCAGGGAGTGCTTTATGTCATTGCCGAGCTTAAACAAGAAACCGACTATGTGACCCATCATGTCCAAAAGGTTTGTGCGTTTTTTGCTGCAATGGCGCAGTTTGCTGATGCGCTTGAAAAGGCGGGGCATGATGTCGAATACCTCACATTGGATGACACGCAAGCCTATCAAGACTTGCCCGCATTGCTGTACGCTCTTTGTGAGCACTATCAAGTCGATCAGTTCGAATATCAGCGTCCTGATGAGTATCGGCTCTCGATGCAACTCGAACAATTGCGTTTACCCAATGAGGTTGCATCCCAATGTGTTGAGACGGAACATTTTCTCTTACCCTTTTCACAGATTACCACCCAGTTCACCGCCGGTAAGCATCGAAAAATGGAGTTTTTCTACCGCGATATGCGTCGGCAGTTTGATATCTTAATGGAGGGGGATCAGCCTGAGGGGGGAAAGTGGAATTATGATCAGCAAAATCGTAATAAGCTAAAAAAAGCGGATCTCGATGCGATTCCCGCGCCATTGATTTTTGCCAACGATGTCAGCGATATTCTCACCCGTATTGAGCGCCATCAGGTTAAGACCATCGGACATGCGGCGTCAGCCTTGATGTGGCCGGTGACACGTCAGCAGGCGAAAGCGCTACTCGACCATTTTTGCACCTACTGCCTGCCATTGTTTGGTCAGTTTCAAGATGCAATGACAGGACAAAGCCCTCATCAGTGGAGCTTGTACCACAGCCGTCTCTCTTTTGCGTTAAATGCCAAGTTGCTTCACCCCATGCAAGTGATCCAAGCTGCGATTGATCATTACCGCCAAAATGAGGCTATCAACCTCGCTCAGATTGAAGGGTTTGTCCGACAGATCTTAGGCTGGCGCGAATATGTTCGTGGTGTGTACTGGGCGAACATGCCTGATTATGCACAAAAAAATGCGCTTGGTGCGCAAGGCACATTGCCGGCATTTTTTTGGGATGGAAAGACCAAAATGCGTTGTCTCTCGCATGCGATCACGCAATCGTTAGAGACAGCGTATGCCCATCACATTCAGCGACTCATGGTGACAGGAAACTTCTGTCTGCTTGCGGACGTCGACCCAGATGAAGTGGATGATTGGTATCTCTCAATCTACGTTGATGCGATCGAGTGGGTCGAAATGCCGAATACGCGTGGAATGACGCAGTTCGCCGATAACGGCATTGTGGGGACGAAACCTTATGCGGCCAGTGGTGCCTATATCAATCGGATGAGTGACTATTGCGCTGGGTGTGAATACGATGTGAAAGAGAAAGTTGGTCCTAAGGCGTGTCCATTCAACGCGCTATATTGGCATTTCATGGCGCGTCATCGCGACAAATTTGCCCGTAACCCACGCACAGCCATGCCGTATCGAAATTGGGATAAGATGTCAGAGACGCAGCAAAGCCAGATTTTGGCGCATGCGGATGAATTGCTTGCCAATCTTGATGCGCTTTGATGCCGTTATGATCGCCCTCAACTGGAGCGTGAGGGCGGTCATAAATCGCGTCGCGCTTATTGCGTGTTTGGCACAATCTGAATCTCAACACGGCGGTTGAGCGCACGGTTTGCCGCGCTGTTGTTCGCAACCAGTGGACGTGTCTCACCAAAACCGGACGTGTACAAACGTGCATTGTCGATCGACTGACTGGCGAGGTAGCGTTTAACGCTCATGGCACGGCGTTCCGACAAACGCTGGTTATAGGCCGCTGCGCCCGTGTCATCTGTGTGACCCTCAATGCTTAAGAAGGTTTTGTCGTACTTGCGCATCACATTAGCAATGGCATTGAGCTTAGGATAAAAATCGGCCGCAATCGCATCCTGATCTAACCCGAACGTAATGTTTGAGGGCATGATTAAGCGAATATTGTCGCCTTCACGCACTACCTGAATGCCCGAGCCCGCCAATTCTTCACGGAATGCTTGCTCTTGCTGATCCATATAATTACCGACAGCTGCACCGCCAATGGCACCGATAGCTGCGCCAATAAAGGCACGTTTGCCTTTATGGTTCGATGTCGATTTTCCCACGATGGCCCCAGTGATCGCGCCAATTGTCGCGCCTTTTTGGGTGTTCGACATCGACTCACAACCAGTGAGGGCCAGTGATGCGGTCAGTACGGCAACCGCAGTTAGTTTGCATTTCATTCCCATTGTTTTCTCACTATAACCAAACGGTGGTCAGTTTAATTTACTTCAGCTTAGACACTCTTCTTCAAGAAAGTGTCAAATTTATGAATTAGTGATGGTGTTTTAAACACTTAACGGAAGACCACTGACAGAGTTCTCAATTTTGTCTTCTTTTCCCTGCAACCTGCCGTGCAAATTGCGCTGGATCAAAATGTGATGAGCAAACAGCGTGTTACAACAAAACCCATAAAAGGCCCTGTCATGTCTGGGCCGCAATGATCCCGACTAAAGGAGCAAATGGTCATGTCGAGCACTTTCTTTATCCCTGCTGTTAACCTTATGGGCGCAGGTTGCCTTTCTGAAGCCGCAGACGCGATTCAATCACATGGATTTAAAAAAGCCCTTATCGTCACTGATAAAGTCCTTAATCAAATTGGTGTGGTAAAGCAAATCGCCGCTTTGCTTGATAGCCGAGAAGTCGATTGTGTGGTCTATGATGGCACACAGCCCAACCCAACCACTGAAAACGTGGCACAAGGGTTAGCGCTTTTACAAGCGAACCAATGTGACTGTGTGATCTCTTTAGGGGGTGGATCGCCGCACGACTGCGCCAAAGGTATTGCTTTGGTGGCAGCCAATGGCGGTTATATCAGTGATTATGAAGGAGTGGACCAGTCGGCCAAGCCCCAACTTCCGCTGATTGCGATTAATACGACGGCGGGCACCGCATCAGAAATGACGCGTTTTTGTATTATCACCGACGAAGCGCGCCACATTAAGATGGCAATTGTTGATAAACACACCACCCCGATTATTTCCGTCAACGATCCTGAGCTGATGCTGGCTAAACCGGCGTCATTAACGGCGGCGACCGGCATGGATGCATTAACCCATGCGATTGAAGCTTACGTATCGACCGCCGCTACGCCGATCACTGACGCAGTTGCACTGAAAGCAATGACACTAATTCAAGAAAACCTGCGCACCGCAGTTGCTGACGGCCAAAACCTAGAGGCGCGGGAGCAGATGGCCTACGCACAGTTTATGGCGGGTATGGCATTTAACAATGCGTCTTTGGGCTATGTGCATGCGATGGCGCACCAACTAGGTGGATTTTATGACTTGCCGCACGGGGTGTGTAACGCCGTTCTATTGCCCCATGTGCAACGCTACAACGCGCAAGTGTGTGCGGAGCGCTTACGGGATGTTGCCACGGCAATGGGCGTCGATACGGAGAGTATGAATGCGGAGGAAGGTGCGAAAGCCGCAATTCAAGCCATTCAAGCATTGGCCACCGATGTTGGGATCCCAGCGGGTTTGCGCGAACTCGGCGCCAAAGAAGAAGATATTGATGTGTTGACCAAAAACGCCTTGAATGACGCGTGTGGTTTCACCAATCCGAAGCAAGCGACGCACGAGGAAATCGCCAAAATCTTTATGGAAGCGATGTAGTTTCCTAGATATCACACCAACTCTAAAAAGGCCTGATTATTCAGGCCTTTTTTCTTTCTATACGGTCGACGTTTAAAGCAAGTTAGTCACTGCGATCTTCGACGTCTGCAATTTGATTCTCGCAGCACTCGCCGTTCAGGACGGTATGAATATTAGTGAGCGTGGTATCTGCGATATTGTGCAGTGCTTCTTTGGTGAGAAACGCTTGGTGTCCGGTAAATAACACGTTATGGCATGCAGAGAGGCGACGGAATACATCATCAACAATCACATCATTAGACTTGTCTTGGAAAAATAGCTCCCGTTCATTGTCATACACGTCAAGACCGAGCGCACCGATACGGCCTTGCTTGAGGGCTTCAATAGCGGCTACCGAATCGAGCAATTCACCACGACTGGTATTAATCACCATCACTCCCTTTTTCATTTGAGCAAAAGCACGCTCGCCGAGCAGATGATAGTTGTCTTTGGACATTGGACAGTGCAGAGAAATCACATCACTTTCGGCAAACAGTGTTTCTTTCGAGACGTATTCGCCACCGAGTTCAATCGCAAGGGGGTTAGGGTAAGGATCGTGGCACAACAAACGCATACCAAGCCCTTTTAGGATCCGCAGGGTCGCGATCCCAATTTTACCCGTACCAATGATCCCAGCCGTTTTACCGTGAAAGTTAAACCCGACTAAGCCATCGAGTTCAAAGTTGGCATCGCGTGTGCGTTGGTAGGCTTTATGAAAGCGTCGGTTCAAGCACATCATCATGCCCACCGTGTGCTCCGCGACCGATTCGGGAGAATAGGCAGGTACGCGAACGACGGTGATCCCCAACGATTTTGCGGCCTCCAAATCGACACGATCGTAGCCAGCACATCGCAACGCCACCAGTTTGATATTGGCGTCACTTAAAATCTCTAGCACAGGGCGGGAAAGATCATCATTAACAAACGCGCAAATAGCCTCCGCCCCTTGGGCCATTTTGGCGGTTTTGGCGGTGAGCTGAAAATCATGAAACTCGAGTGTGTAACCAAACGCTTGGTTAGCATGAGCAAAGGCGGCCTTGTCATAAGATTTGGCACTAAATACGGCAATGGTCGTCATGTGTTGCCTCCGAATAAGTCGGGGGGAGGTAAAGAAGCGTTATAAATACCGTGATTTGGATCCAAAATAAACCATGAGATTTATCAGGTTAAAGGTGTTGATGTTGATGTTAGTCCAAACGATTAAAAGCCGCGCAGGCGGCTTTTAATCGGCTATCTCGCAGTGAAGGATAGGCTAGAACTTAATGGTGGCGTTTATGCGTACATCGCGTCCCGCAGCGGGCACACCGGCAGACAGATAGGGTGTGTAATACTGATCGGTCAGGTTAGCGATGGTGGCGCGTAGCGTAAAGTCGTCTCGCGGCGTCCATTCTCCATAGAGGTTTTGGAAGAAGTAGGCATCGCTCGCCACATTGGCTGTATGCAGTGAGGGGTTCTCTGGGATACGGTCTTGCTCATCCCAGTATTGGCCTTGCCATGCAACTTCAATCGTATCGGTTAGTTGATGGCCCACGCCGAGTGAGGCGCTGAGGGGCGGGTTGTCATACCAATACTCGTCGTCGCCGGTACTGTCACGTAGCGAGCCTTTGTGTTTGCCGCGCACCATAGAGACAGAGGCATCTGTAAACCAATCGTTGAGACGATACTGCACTTGCGCATCAAATCCGTAAGTATAGAGTCCGTCGAGATTGGTGTAGTAGCCTTCTTTTTGTTTGGTCGCATTGACCCCACGACGCTGCGCAACGTCATGAATGACATCATTCCAAAACAGAGTCACCTCTGTTGCTAGGTGATCCCCTTCGAACAAGGCATTCTGACGCTTATCAGATACGCCCAATAAATAGGCATTGATACGAGTGACTGAGAGATCGCGGCTGGTGGCAGCGCGCTTGGACGCTCTCGAAAACTGCACTGTATAGAGCTCATCAATGGTCGGTGCCTTTAAACCATAGGCATAAGCCGCTTTTATTTGCGTGGCTGGACTCAGATCGTAGGTCAATGCAATACGCGGCTCCCAACCTTGGTGTGAGACCGCACTGTAATCGTGTCCAACGGATGGGTCATTATAGTCTGGCGCGGCGTTTGGTACCCCTTGGGAACGAATATGGCTGTAGCGCAGTGATGCGGTAAGTTCGAGATCTGGGGTAATAAAGTACTTATCTTGAACGAACACACTGGCGGTTTGTTGTTCGCCCGAGGGCTCAAAGGATGGCGTAAAGTGGCCATAGTTCTTTTCTGGCTTTTTGCGATAAGTATGGTTGTAAACGTGCGAGTTTCTGTCCTGGTTCTGGTACTGCGCCCCCACCATGACTTCGTGATCACCGAAGTGACTGGTATTGGTTAGCTCGGCAAACCAGCGCTCATAGGACAACCAGACTTGGTGGCCATATTGGCCTGATGTGATGTAAGACTGATAGGTACTATCCGGGCGTTCCCAATAGCGATGATTCTGTGAGTGTGCAATGACGACACTGGTATCAATGTAATCATTATAAGGCTGGTAGTGGTAATTAAAGGTGCTGGTGTATTCGCGATAATGATTATCCACTGAGGCGGCAAATAGCGCGGCATCGTAGCTACCATACTTTTTAATTTTGTAGGGCGTTACCGATGGCATGGCTCCCCGTCGGTTTGCCCACGGTTTTCGCCCTTGGTCATCATAGCGCGTATGGCTGAACATCATATTGTGCGCGTCGGATTGGTAGCGAACTTTACCCAGCAAACTGTGTTGACGGTAGCCAGAGAAGGTAAAAACGTCACCGTTGCCTAGCTCGATATCATCGGCATCACGTCGAGAGCCATGCAATAGCACGGACCACCCAGAGTCAGACGCACCATAGGTGGTGACACTGCGCTTCCATTGATGGTTCACACTGTTGAAACCCGCTTGCGCCATGGCGCCAATCGACGAATCTGGATCAAGAAAGTCAGTGGCCTCTTTCGTTTCCATCACAAAACTGCCCGCGAAAGCGCCAAGGCTGGCGCGAACGTTATGGTCGCCTTTGATAAGGCGTACCGAACGTAGCAGTTGAGGGTCAAGAAAAAAGCTGCCATAGCGATATTGTTGAAAGCCGACGGGGGCGCCATCGACACGGATCGAGAGCGCGGAAGGGTGTGAGAATCCCCAGACATTAATGCGTTCGCTACCCGGGCGCGCACCACCATCAAGTGATACGCCCGGCATTTTCATTACCAGCTCACCGATGTTGTGGGCTTGTTCGCGTTGAATATCATCCAGCTCTAACGTGGATTTTCCCGGGGAGATAAGGGTAATTGGGTGCTTTAGCTGCTCGCCTTGTACTTTGACGGTCTCAATCTCTTTGGGAACAGATGTGCCGTCGGTACTCGCGGCTTGGGCACTCATGGAAAGCGCTGCCAAGATGGCAAAGCGTAAAAGAGGATACTGCATGCTCATAAAACTTTACTGACGCATAAAAGCGCGCACTATACGCCTAACTCGTCAATCTGGCAATGCTAATGATAGTGATTATCACTTATTGAGAGAGTGGCGAATACAGCGACTTCGCAGTATGATGAGCCAAAATTAACGATAGGAACGGCTATGTTTACTGGGATTATTCAAGCGGTCGCGACCATTGAGCGCTGCCGCGATCAGGGTGGATTACGAACTCTGGATATCCGCTTCCCCGCTGGATTTTGCGAGGGGCTTGAAATTGGTGCCAGCATCGCTATCGATGGTGTGTGTTTAACGGTTACTGAGCAGCTTGATGAAACCTTGGTACGGTTTGATGTGATGTTGCAAAGCCTTGCCGTCACTACATTGAAAGCGGTAGACGTGGGCGACACGGTTAATGCTGAACGCGCGGCCAAAGAAGGGGCAGAAGTGGGCGGGCACCCTTTATCTGGCCATATTGATTTCAATACTACCGTTCTAGACGTTCAACAGATTGACGATAACTATCGCATTCGCGTCTCTGTGCCGCATGAATGGATGAAGTACATCTTCCCGAAAGGCTACATTGCGCTCAACGGGGCCAGTTTGACGGTATCTGACGTCAATAAAAACGATGGTTGGTTCGAGGTGTGGCTGATCCCAGAGACGCGCAGGATGACAACATTCGAGGCCAAACAGGCGGGAACAGCGATCAATGTTGAAATTGAACGCGGCACGCAAGTGGTGGTTGATACCGTGCGAGATGCCATTGACGAAAAGATGGGCGCGTTGATGCCTTTGTTTGAGCGATTTTTAGCCGCGCACAACGCCGATATCGATGCGATTGGCCATGCGGCGCAGCAAGCCTTGTCCAAGTCGGACGACCAATAAACCATGGTGTTTTCCGCACCGTTAGTAGGAGAGCCTAGGCTCTCCTTTTCTTTTGGTGAGATGTTGACCGATTTTACGTGGCGTTAACGTCATCCACTCCTCCGATCTGCTCAAATTGTGCGCGAACCTGCTCAAATGATGATGTGCTTAACAAAAATGTCAGCAATAATTCATCGATATATGCTCGAACGCTCATTTTTGTTGTTATTTTGTTTTCGAGATGATGAGAGTATGCAAAATGTTAGTGTGGTTTTGAACGTGTAACCCTACTAACAGTGACAAGGATAATCATCATGAACAAAAAAGCGTCGACTTTATTGGGAGAGTGCGTCGCCGAGTTTATCGGCACGGGCTTGCTCATCTTCTTTGGTGTGGGCTGTGTCGCCGCCCTGGTACTGACAGGCGCCGACTTCGGCCAATGGGAAATCAGTATTGTGTGGGGCTTCGGGGTAGCGATTGCCATTTACTGTACCGCGGGCGTTTCGGGTGCGCACATCAACCCGGCTGTCACCATTGCACTGGCTGCTTTTCACGGCTTTGAAAAAAGCAAGGTCGTGCCTTATATCGTTTCACAAATGCTCG
The DNA here is from genome assembly GCF_001995345.1 of Salinivibrio sp. IB872. Lineage (NCBI taxonomy): Bacteria > Pseudomonadati > Pseudomonadota > Gammaproteobacteria > Vibrionales > Vibrionaceae > Salinivibrio > Salinivibrio sp. IB872. The sequence continues at coordinate 154,940 of NZ_MUFO01000001.1, forward strand.
GTGCTTTTGCCTCGGCGGCACTGGTCTACAGCCTTTATAGCAACCTCTTTGTCGAGTATGAACTGGCCAATAACATTGCACGCAGTAGCCCTGAAGCGCTAGCCACCGCGGGGATTTTTTCAACCTATGCACATCCTGCTATTTCCTTTATGGGCGCGATGGCCGTCGAATTTGTGATTACCGCCGTGTTGATGTTCGGCATCTTGGCGTTAGGTGATGAAAACAACGGTGCCGCGCGTGGGCCAATGAACCCATTGCTGATTGGTATCCTGATTGCGGTTATTGGTGGCTCACTAGGCCCATTGACCGGGTTTGCCATGAACCCCGCGCGTGATTTCGGTCCGAAATTCTTTGCTTACCTAGCAGGATGGGATTACGCCCTAACCGGTGCGCGTGATATTCCTTACWTTATTGTTCCCATCGTTGCACCAATCCTAGGTGCTTGCTTCGGTGGCTGGTTGTATCCAAAAGCGATCGCGCCTTATCTGCCTCAAGCGGGTCACGGCTGCACGATTCCAAATCAGTGTGAAGACGATGAAGAAGCACTGGTGCAGGCGAAAGAAACTGATGCACGTGAAGTGAACGCATAAACAATACGGACGGCGCCGATTGGCGCCAAACCGACTAAAATAACAGAGAACAAAAGGATCATATTATGTCTGAGCAAAAGTACATCGTCGCCCTTGATCAAGGCACCACTAGCTCCCGCGCTGTAGTGATGGATCATGATGCGAACATTGTCGGTGTCTCTCAGCGCGAGTTTACCCAAATTTACCCGCAAGCAGGTTGGGTTGAGCACGACCCAATGGAGATCTACGCGACGCAAAGTTCAACGCTGATAGAGGTCTTAGGTAAGACCGGGATCCGCAGTGATGAAATCGCCGGTATCGGTATTACTAACCAGCGTGAGACCACGGTGGTATGGAATAAGGAAACGGGCAAGCCTATCTATAACGCCATCGTTTGGCAGTGTCGTCGTACCGCTGAGATCTGCGAAGAGTTGCGTGGTCGTGGGCTTGAGTCCTATATCCGTGATAATACGGGTTTGGTGCTTGACCCTTACTTCTCTGGTACCAAGGTGAAGTGGATCTTGGACAACGTTGAAGGGGCCCGTGAAGACGCTGAAGCCGGTAAGTTATTGTTTGGTACCGTTGATACCTGGCTGGTCTGGAAGATGACTCAAGGCCGTGTTCATGTTACCGATTATACCAACGCCTCTCGAACCATGTTGTTTAACATTAACGACATGTGTTGGGACCAAAAAATGTTGGATGAACTGGGTATTCCCGCATCAATGATGCCAGAAGTACGCCGTTCTTCCGAAGTGTACGGTCAAACCAACATCGGGGGTAAAGGCGGCACGCGGATCCCGATTGCAGGTATTGCAGGTGACCAACAAGCGGCCTTGTTTGGTCAGATGTGCGTTGAGGCTGGCCAAGCGAAAAACACCTATGGTACGGGCTGTTTCTTGCTGATGAATACCGGGCAGGAAAAAGTCACTTCTAATCACGGCTTGCTGACGACGGTTGCATGTGGCCCACAAGGCGAACCTGCTTATGCGTTAGAAGGGGCGGTGTTTATGGGCGGTGCCTCGATTCAGTGGCTCCGTGATGAGCTAAAAGTGTTAGAAGACGCTCATGACTCTGAATACTTCGCGACCAAAGTCGATACGTCAAACGGTGTCTATGTTGTGCCTGCCTTCACCGGTCTTGGCGCGCCATACTGGGACGCATATGCTCGAGGAACTATCGTTGGCTTAACACGTGGTGTTAACTCTAACCATATTATCCGTGCCACCTTGGAAAGTATCGCTTATCAAACACGTGATGTGTTGGATGCGATGCAAGCAGATTCGGGTATCAAGCTTGCAGCACTGCGTGTTGATGGCGGTGCGGTGGCGAATGACTTTCTGATGCAATTCCAAGCCGATGTCTTGGATACCGAAGTGCATCGCCCTGAAGTAACCGAAGTTACCGCACTGGGTGCCGCTTATCTGGCGGGTATGGCTGTAGGCTTCTGGGACGGCTTGGACGAGCTAAAAGACAAAGCGAAACTGAATCGAAGCTTTGAACCTCATCAAGACGAAGAAAAACGTAACCGTCGCTACCGTGGCTGGAAACGCGCGGTGAAATGTGCGCAAGCTTGGGCGTCGCTGCACAACGAAGACGAAGATTAATTCTCGTTACCTCTCCTCAAGGGCGCGCATTCGCGCCCTTTTTTTATCATTCCAACATCCGTTCTCACGCATGCCTTAACGTCTACAAAAACAGACTGATATAGACAACCTTCCCGTCAAAACGCGCTCGACGCTACGTAATAAGCCAGTATTTAGTTTACATATCATTCAGGCTGTTAACTATTATTCTACATTAGTCACAGACGATAGGTTTTTTTCGAACATTTTTAGTGACCGAAAACGAAAGTTGATATACAGTTAAACCCATAAATAAATGTTCGTTCGCTCAAAAAGGAACAAGGTCGACTAACAATGACTACGCCAACTACTCATAACGAAACTTTACTCGATATTCTGGTCGTCGGAGGAGGCATCAATGGTGCGGGTATCGCTGCCGATGCAGCAGGCCGTGGTCTGAACGTCGGCCTGTACGACGCAAAAGATTTTGCGTCAGCGACGTCCTCTGCAAGCTCTAAGCTAATCCACGGCGGCTTGCGCTATTTGGAGCATTACGAGTTCCGCCTTGTGTCTGAAGCCTTGGCCGAGCGCGAAGTCTTGATCAACAAAGCGCCGCACATTGCTTTCCCAATGCGCTTTCGTTTGCCGCACCGCTCCTATTTGCGTCCCGCGTGGATGATTCGTTGTGGTCTGTTTCTCTATGACCATCTTGGTAAACGCTCTACGTTGCCCAGCAGCCATAAAGTGAATCTGGCCAAAACTGGGTATATGAAAGACGAAATGAAGATTGGCTTCGAATATTCGGATGCATGGGTGGATGATGCGCGCCTGACATTGCTAAACGCACAATACACCCGCGAGAAAGGCGGCGAAGTACGTAACTACTGCCAAGTGGTCGCGGCAGAGCGTGAGAATACGATTTGGCGTGTCACCTTGGAAGATACCCACACGGGAGAGCGATTCGAGCGTAAAGCGAAAGCCTTGGTGAATGCGACAGGCCCGTGGGTTAAGCAGTTTTATGATGATAGCCTGCACGAGAAATCACCGCGTGGTATTCGTATGATTAAAGGATCACACATTGTGGTGCCACGCATTCATCAAGACCCACAGGCGTACATCTTGCAGAACAACGATGGCCGCATTGTGTTTGTAATCCCTTATCTGGATAAATTCTCGCTGATTGGCACCACAGACGTGGAACACAAAGCCGATCCGCGTGCGGCGAAAATTGATGATGCCGAAGTGGATTACTTGGTCGATGTGGTTAACCAGCACTTTACCAAACAATTGTCTCGAGACGATGTCGTTTGGAGCTACAGCGGTGTGCGTCCATTGTGTGATGATGAGTCTGATTCACCGCAGGCGATCACACGGGATTACACCATTGAACTGGAGCAACAGGGCAATCAAGCGCCGCTCGTGTCGATTTTCGGAGGTAAACTCACCACTTATCGGAAGTTGGCAGAGTCAGCCATGCGCAAACTGGCGCCTTTCTTTGACAAGATGGGTCAGCCTTGGACCGCAAATGGTGCGCTACCGGGCGGCGACTTTAGCTGCACACGCGAACAGTTAGCAGCATCGTTTATGCAGCGTTATCCTTGGTTAGCGCAAGTAACGGCACAACGTTTTGCAGATACCTATGGCACACGTACACACCAAATGCTCGCTGGGTGTCAAAGCGAAGCGGACATGGGTCGTCGATTTGCAGACGGTGTGTATCAGGCTGAGCTCAACTATTTGATTAAGTACGAGTTTGTTCAGCATGCCGAAGATGCATTATGGCGCCGTACCAAACTTGGCTTGTATCTCTCCGAAGAACAACAAGCCGCGATTGCGGATTATATTGAGCAACAGCGAGGCAGTGTACGTACCGTGCCGCTCAGTGAAGCGAGCTAACACGACCGGATTGCAACAAGACTCGAACTAAGATGAAAAAGGTGCCATGACGGCACCTTTTTTAGTTTACGCGCCTGTCGGCTTGCCTATTTGTTTAATGGGTGCGTGAGCGTCTTGCAGATAATGTGCTGCCGAGTGATGCGGTGATCACCATACCAATGGCGAGCCACTGACGAAGCGCAAGCTGTTCGTCGAGCACCAACAAGCCCGCCATCGCTGCCACGGCAGGCTCTAAGCTCATCATGACACTAAAGGTTTGCTTGGGCATATTACGAAGGGCAATCATCTCTAACGAATAAGGGATGGCGCTAGAGATCAACGCGACAGCAATCCCTAAAGGCAATAAATGCCATTGCAAAATGGCGCCATCGGTCGCGATATAACCGGCTGGTACCAGATACAACGCGGCAATACTCATGCCCAATGCCACCGTGCCACCACCGGGCGCAAGGTTGCCTGCTTTTTGGCCAAAAAGGATGTAGCCAGCCCAACAACCTCCCGCAGCAAGCGCGTAGGCGACGCCAATCGGATCGAGTGCATCCACACCAGAAAGATCGGGTAAGAGGGTGATGACCCCGCCCACCGCTAAGATAACCCACAGACTATCACGCGCCCGTCGAATGGACAGCAACGCCACGAGCAACGGGCCAGTAAATTCAAGTGCTACCGCAATGCCAAGCGGGATCCGCTCAATGGCAAGATAGAGCAGTAACATCATGCCGCCAAGACAACTGCCGTAGACGATGATGGCTCGCCAATGTCGGCCTCGCGGCCATTGGCGCCAAGGCCTAAAGACGAGGCAGAGTAGCAATGCCGAAAAGCCGACACGTAATGCTGATGTGCCTACCGGACCTACCAGAGGAAATAGCTGTTTGGCAAACGAAGCGCCAAATTGAATGGCACACATTGCGCCAAATACGCTTAAAATCGCTATGAACAGTGCGGGAGCCTGCATGATTATTCCTCCTTGACCTCAACAAGGCTCACCTTAACATAGCGACATAAAAAAGCCGCCCCCGAGGAGCGGCGTTTATTGCTTTTATGGCAAAGTTRGAATTTCTGCTTGGCAGAGTCATAGGCACTTTTTAGCGAACCGAGAGCTTGCTCTGCCCCTTGTTTTATTTCATCCCATGCCTCATCGCTTGCATCTTGCAATTCATCGATGCGCGTTTTCGCTTGTGCTTTACGGGCGCGTAAATGCTCTATGGTTTCGCGATATTCCGCTTTTGCATGCGCGGAGGCAACATCAGCTTTTGCTTCAAGTTTATCGATTTCTTGGTTCCAGCTGTGTAAGCGTTCATGGAACGTATCAATCATCTCTTGGCGGCGCATAACACCTCCTCGGTTAAGTCAGTGGCATTTGATGACGCCTAACGTCATTGCTTATGCATTTCCGGTTATCTCAAGCTTATCAACGACACGTTCCACGTCTTGTGCGTTTTCCGCCATTAATATGGCTAAATCGCGGGCCGCATCGCTTTTCACCTCGCCAGAGAGTGTGGCAACGCCATCATCAACAGACACTTCGATGTTGGTGCCGCTGATGTCTGGGTCGAGTAGCAAGCTTGTCTTCAGTGACGCCGCAATTTTGGTATCGACCACGGTCTGGCCGAGGTCGGCGGCTTGGCTTGCTTGTTGCGAAACAGTGAGTTCGTTTTTAACCCCGGACACGCCGTCTATTTTTTCGACCAATCCACTGGCCAAGCTTTTATCCAGCTCAGTATCCACTTGACCTGTGAGTATCACCACACCTTGCTCTACATCTGTGTCGATATCGAAATTATTGAGGTTTGTGTTCACCAACAGCATGGTTTCAGCTTTACCGTCAATCCAAGCGTCTTTGGCTTGATCTTGCCATTGATTGTTGCTGCTTGCATGCGCGCTTGTGGCACCCAGTGCAAGTGCAAACCCCATTGCGACAAATAAAGGATGAAATCGACCTTGCGGAGTCGTCTTCATTGAACCCTCCTTATTTGATGAATTTGAGCAACCTCGTGGTGTTGCCGAGAAAATCTAGTGCGAAGGCTATGCCAACATTGCAATCAACTGAAAAATAGACAATTTTTGTTTTTTCTTGTTGAGAGCTAAGTCAAGCGATCTGTAATTTTTACATATGAATCTGTAAAAATGACTTTCATTGTTGAGAGAGCCGTCCGCCTATGGCACGGTAACGAAACACCTATCAAGGAGGCTCGGTGATGTCTCGGATTTCTGTCGCTCTTTTGTTAAGCGAGCAAGATATAAACTGGATGACCGACTTACTGCGTCAGGCAGATATCGACACGACACGAGTTACGGACGTTAAGCAGGGACTTCGGGCGTGGCAAGCCGCGCCTGCGGATCTGGTAGTGTGTGATCTTGATGAATTGGGAGACGATGCGGAGCTTATCTGGCAACGGATGGAACAATCGCCTGACACCGAGTGGCTTTTACTCAGCCGTGGCGACCCGCATCCTGACTGGAATGCCAAGGCGCAACAATGTGTCGCGACGGTTTTTCGTCGGCCCGTGGATCCTGAGTTGGTTCAAGCGTTTATTGATGACACGCTGATGCAGCAAGGACAATCTTGTAGAGCGAGCAAACCGATATTGACGAGTCAAGCGAACCAGTTCGGATACTTGCTTGGCAGTTCAGCGCCCATGCGGCATTTGTACCGAGTCTTAAAACGGCTGGGTCCGACCGGTGCCAATGTATTGGTTGTCGGCGAGAGCGGGGTGGGTAAAGAGCATGTCGCGAAAACCTTACATCGATTAGGTTGTGACCCTAACGCCCCCTTTATGGCGATTAACTGCGGAGCACTGAGCCCTGAGTTGATAGAGAGTGAGTTGTTTGGTCATGTGAAAGGCGCATTTACAGGGGCACACCAAGATCACGCGGGTATTTTTCATCAAGCAGAAGGCGGCACCGTCTTTCTTGATGAAATCACCGAAATGCCGCAGGCGCTGCAGGTAAAGTTGCTACGTGTGTTGGAATCCGGAGAATATCGCCCAGTGGGCTCGACACACAATCAACGCGCCAATGTTCGTCTTGTCGCGGCGACTAACCGCGACCCACAACAAGCAATCGCATCCTCACGATTGCGTGAAGATATCTACTATCGCTTAGCCCAGTTTGTGGTCAATGTGCCACCCCTTCGGGAGAGAGAGGGTGACATTGAAGCACTGACGACCCATTTTTTAGCTGAACTCAATCATCAATTCCACACCCAGAAGGGGATCGATCCTCAAGCGATAAAACGCTTAAATGCCCACCGTTGGCCCGGCAATGTTCGCGAACTCAAGCATGCGATTGAGCACGGCTATTTGCTTTGTGCTGAGACGATTTTGCCCGATGACTTGCCGCAAGCGGTGATCACGCCTACCAACACATCGACGGCGATCATGTTACCCGAATCGCTTACTTTAGACGCGCTAGAGCGCTTAGCCATTACCCAAACCTTGACCCGTTGTGATGGCAATAAAACGCGCACGGCTGAAGTGCTTGGTATTAGCCCTAAAACGCTATACAACAAACTGAATCAGTATCAATCAGTCTCTTCGTCCTCAACAGCGGGAGAAAGGATCGATAGCGATCGCGGTTGAATGCGAATGTCGAGCTTGCGGTCGCGATAAATTTCCCCATCGATGACATAGTCGGTGGTATGCGGAAAGCGCACGGCGACATGGGTCGCCTGTTGATGATGCGTGAAGCGACCGACGGGTGTGTCGAGTAAGCTGGTAAGGGCGAGCTCAGCGAGAGAAAGAACTGTTCCAGTCTTGGTTGCCGATGGAGTCAACCAAGTGACGTCGAGCTTGCCATCCGCGTGATTCGGTTGACCACGGCCTTGGGCAAGTAAGGTTGTCATTGGAGCGGCATTGGCAATGACCATGCTGGTGGTTTCAATGGTTTGAGACGGCTGCTTATCGATACGAATCGATAAGGTCATTTTGGTATTTTGATTTGCCGCACCCAATAAGCCTTGCAAATAGGCCCATTGCCCACTTTGGTTTTTTTGTTCACGCGCCGCATAACGGATCATTTGTTGCTCAAAGCCCACACCTACAACCAATAACGCGATACGGCCATTGCAACGCGCGGTGTCGATGCGATTAGGGATGCCATCAAGAATCACCTCACAAGCGGCATCAATGCTGAGAAATTTCGATTTGATCCCCCAAAGTGCATGACAAAGCGCATTGGCGGTGCCAAGCGGCAGCACCCCGAGCGGCGTATCGGTGTTGACCAGCGCACGCGCCACTGCATTGACTGTGCCATCCCCGCCTGCGGCAATCACGACATCGGCATGGTGTGCCACGGCGCGACACGCGAGTTGATAGGTACGCCGATTGTGGCGAGTGTGATGGACCACCACGCGATAGTCTTCGCCTAAATAGTCTTGAATATACTGCTTGTGCTTTTGCCACTTACCACCGCCCGCCGCTGGATTGGCGATAATCCAAGCAATGGGTCGATCCAGTCTTAGTGCGCCGTCTTGCTGGAAGCGTGACAGTGCTCGAAATTGACGCCGATTAAGCTGTGCTTTGGGACGTATTGWGCGGATGCTGTTTAGTACGCTGTTTAGGTTTTTGTCCGGCTCAAGGGCCCATAAATATGCCGCAGCCACCATCACAGAGCGACCACGGCCTAACGCACAGTGCACCACCACGGTTTCGCCACGCATACGTTGCTGATGGATCCACTGCAACGCTCGCATCAATTGGCTACGGGAAGGATACGCATGATCGAGGACAGGCACGGAGAGGTAACTGATTTCACGGGTCTCGCTAAAACTGTTTAAGCTCTCAAATTCAGCAGTAACATCCAAAATGCCGCCAATGCCTTGAGTTTGAATGTAGTTCAGATCGTGACGAGTCAGCCGCGCGCCAACATAAAGCCCGGATGCGATTTTTTGAATAGCAGGCTCGGTATCACGATGACGTGCCCAGCGATTATAAAGGTGCGTGCAAACGAAAAATGGCGCAAATAGTCCATGGATGAGGGTTGGGAGTTGGCCAGTGTATCGCTTACGGAAAAGGCGCGGTTGATTACGCCAGTATGCAAAACTGACGGCAATAAAGGCGATGCCACTCCAAAGCAGCAGCACATCGAGAGCAAGCCAAGGTGTCCAAACCGTCACTAAAACGAGCGCAGCGCCGATGAGCGCGTAGAGTGGGCCAACGATCACATGTTCTCCTTGCAGGCCATCCGTGTGCGTATCGGTATGATTCGCTTAGGTATCGTCAATGACGACTATAGCCTAGCAGGAGAGGAGATAGAAACGAAAACGGCACGCTATCATTGCGTGCCGTGTAAAGTCTCGTATCAGTTATGGACTGATTAAGCGTCTTTCTTCTGTGCTTGTTTCTTTTGCTTTTTCATCGCACGCCGCGCTTCGATGATGTGTTTTGCTTCGCCGCCCACGTGTTGCTCTCCACGCTCGCGAGCCAGTTGCACTTGGCGTTCGCGCTCACGAAAACGCGCTTTCTGCTCCTCGGTGTGTTTGTCATAACATTTCGGACAGGATACGCCTTGCTCATAGTGTTCGCTTTCCATATCGGCTTTGGTGATCGGTAGGCGGCATGCATTACACATGGCGTACGATCCTTTCTCGAGCGAATGATTTACCGCCACGCGGCCATCAAACACATAGCACTCGCCATTCCAAAGACTCTTACTCTCAGGCACTTCTTCGAGGTATTTTAGGATCCCACCTTCCAAGTGATAGACCTCGTCAAAGCCTTTTTCCTTCAAAAAGGCCGTTGATTTTTCGCAGCGAATGCCGCCAGTACAGAACATGGCGACTTTTTTATGCTTGCTTGGATCGAGGTGCTTTTCTACATACTCGGGAAAATCACGGAAGCTTTCGGTGTGAGGGTTAACCGCGCGCTCAAAGGTCCCGATTTCAATTTCGTAGTCGTTCCGTGTATCAATGACCAGTACCTCAGGATCGCTAATCAGATCGTTCCATTCCGTCGGCTTCACGTAGGTACCGACTGTATGGCGAGGATCAATCCCCTCAACACCCATGGTGACGATTTCTTTTTTCAGCTTTACCTTGGTGCGATTGAAAGGTTGGCTGTCTTCAAAAGACTCTTTGTAGTCAATGTCCGCAAGGCGAGCATCGTTTTTAAACCAAGCAAACAGGGCATCAATGCCTTCGCGGCGGGCGGCGACGGTGCCGTTAATCCCTTCTTTAGCGAGCAGTAGCGTGCCGCGCACTTGGTTTTTTTCCATCACCTCTTGCAGCGGGGTACGAAGATCTTGGTAGTTATCAAGGGTGACGAACTTATAAAGCGCACAAATAACGTAGGCGGACATGTTGTTTCCTCTTGCTGGCTGGAGCGTAAATCCAGTGCATGGGTTGTGGGTTCAAAAGACGCGCGAAGTATAGCGAATGGCACTGGGGCTAAACACCAGCGAAAAGTAAGGTTAAACGTTTTGTGCCCGTGTTGCTTTGGTTCGGGTCGGTTTATTTATTTGTGTTCAAATCAAAGTGCTGCGGTAATTATTCACCGCAGTGCATTACTAATGAGATCAAAGTCACGTATTGGCTGGGTTTTTGTCGCGACATTACGGATTTCGCCGTAGTTTGGATGGGTTTTTAGTCACGCCAGTAAGAATTTATTGCTTTATGGTCTAATTATTTTGCTGGTTGGCGTGCATCGACTAGGCCGGAGTCTAGAGAGCAAAGTAATTAGCCAAGCATCAAGAAAGGATGCGAGACATGATTGAAGAATGGATTAATGCCTTTGTAGGCTTTATCTGGGGAAAACCGATGCTGATCTTACTGGTCGGTGGCGGATTGTTTTTCACCCTATACGGAAAGCTCACACCTTTTCGTTACATGGCGCATAGCGTCAAGCTATTAACCGGTAAAGTGGATGATGGCAGCGGTCATGGTGATTTATCTCATCGCAAAGCCTTAGCGGCAGCACTGTCCGGTACGCTAGGCCTTGGCAATATCGCGGGTGTCGCGCTGGCGCTGAGTGCTGGGGGACCGGGGGCGGTTTTTTGGATGTGGCTTACCGCGTTACTGGGAGTATCGACTAAGTTCTACACCTGCACACTGGGAGTCATGTACCGCCACAAAGACGCTAAGGGAAATGTACACGGTGGCCCCATGTATACGGTTCAGCATGGGTTGGGCCCGAAGTTTAAATGGTTGGCGGTGATGTTTGCTATTGCGGGTCTGATGGGATTTGTGCCGTCATTTCAGATCAACCAACTTGGCGCTGTGGTGCAAACTCAACTGTTTCCGGGGGTCGCTTGGTTAGAGAGCAGTGCCTTCTCGTGGGGAATGGGTATTGTTCTCGCCGTGTTCGTTGGCATGGTAATTTGGGGTGGCCTTAAGCGTGTCGCTGACGTCGCTGGGGCTTTGGTACCTTTGATGGCGGGAAGCTATATGGTCATGGCGTTAGCCGCGTTGGTGCTTAATGCGGAACGCGTGCCCGGTGTGTTCCAGTCTATATTTGCCAGTGCTTTTTCACCGGATGCGATGCTTGGTGGAGTACTGAGTGTGATCATCATCGGTGTGAGTCGTGGTGCCTTTTCTAATGAGGCAGGGATTGGCACTGAAGTCATGGCACACAGTGCGGCGAAAACCAATGAGCCCGTGCGTGAAGGTTTGGTCGCGAGTTTAGGTCCTATCATCGATACCTTGATTGTTTGTAGCTGTACTGCCTTAGTCATTCTCGTGACTGGTGTGCTCGACCAAGCTGAGGGTATGCAAGGCGTGAGTTTGACCATGGCGGCTTTCAAAGCGGCGTTTGGTGCGCCAGGCGCGTGGTTGCTCGCGGCACAAGTGCTGATCCTCTCTTTTACCACCGTCTTTACTTTCTGGTATTACGGCTATAAGTGCTTTGTGTATTTGTTCGGTGAAAAAGCCGGCCAGTACTACAAGTATCTGTATCTCTCACTGGTCGTTCTGGGGGCAGTGGTATCATTGGATGTGGTGTTCTTGTTCTTGATCGGTGCGTACGGATTGATGGCGGTGCCGACCATGGTCTCTGGCCTATTGTTGGCGCCGAAGGTAAACCAAGCCGCAAAGGCCTATTTCAGTAGCCGACGTTATCAGTCGCATAGCGGATCACAAGCCACTAACCTTTGAATTAATTGAATAATCAAAAGGCTGCCTTGACGGCAGCCTTTTTTATTGCGGTGAGAGCCATAGGCGTGGTAGGCGAGTACTCGCGTTATCAATCGTCGAGTGGGGCACCAAAGATATACTTATCTGCTAGTCCTACCATACGACCAATTTCTGGCTTAGTAATGGTGTCATTGGCACCAAGCTGTAAGGCTTTAGCGCGGTTGTCTTCACTCATGATGGAGGAGAACATTACGATAGGCATGGTTTTGTAGGTGTCATTATCGCGTAAGCGCTTGACCAAGTGCATACCGTCCATGCGTGGCATCTCGACATCTGAGATAATGGCATCCACAAATTCAGTGATTGCCACACCTTCTTCTTTCGCGATTTTCTCAAACTCCATCAGCTTCTCGAAGGCTTCGCCACCGTCTTTCGCAGACAAAATATTGTAGCCCGCTGAACGTAGCGTATTTTCGATCAGGCTGCGGATAAAGGCAGAGTCATCAACCACCAATACGGTTTTTGCTTCTCGCTTTTTCGCACTGGTTTCGGAAATATTGACGCTGCGGTCTTGGGTTACATCATATTTCTCCATGCTCAACTCTGGGTTGATGTCGGCGATGATTTTTTCAAAGTCGAGAATCATGATGAGGTTGTTGTTTTTACGAACCACCGCGACCACACAGTCTTGTTCACCGGCTTCGAGGAATTGACTGGGTGACTCCACCGCTTCCCACGAGATACGGTGAATGCGACTAATACTGTCGATCAAAAACCCGTTCGTCATGTTGTTAAAGTCGGTGACAATCACAAACTTGTTGTCTTTTTCTGGGCGGGTTGGCACCCCTAGCCAGCCTGCGAGATCAATCAAGGGAGTGAGTTTTTCACGAGAAGAAAACACGCCAATCATGTGAGGCTGTGCATTGGGATAATCGGTTGTTTCAGGCACTTGAATGACTTCACGGACTTTGGCGACGTTAATCCCGTAGTAACAGGTTTTTGTACTGCCGTCCGGAAGTTGTTTCATAAGGTGAAACTCGATGATCTCGAGCTCGTTAGTGCCACTTTCCGTCAGTATTGCGTTTTTTGATGGCTCGTCGTTCATGCCTACCACATTTCCTATCGATAACAGCGAAGATTGCTGACAAACACAGCGATAAAACCAGTATAAGCCTGTGATCAATAAAGCGACAATATTTGCCAAATAATCGAACGGCGTTCTGTGGTCTATCACGCTAAATTCGGCTTGGAAATCAGCGCTAAGTTACAGCTTAGTAACAAAAAAAGCCTGCACTGAGGCAGGCTTTAGTGATTGGGACCACGTAATAGGAATTAAGGTAACGCAACTTCAAGATGATAGTTACCGATCATTTTTCCTTGGTCGTCCAAAAAGCGCGTGTAGGAGAAGGGCTCGAGATCAATGGTCGTTGGCAGACCACGGACCACTTCATTCATCACCTTTCCGGTGATGGCAGAGGTCAACATACCGGTACGGAAATGCCCACAAGCATTGAGATAACCGTCGATACCAGGTACTGCACCAAGAATCGGCAGTTCATCCGGTGAGCCCGGACGCAAGCCTGCCCAGCAGCGCTTGATATTCATCTTTTTCAGCTCGGGGATAGACTTCATGGCGCCTTGTGCCAGCTGCTTGATGTACTTCATGTCTGTGGTAGTATCAAAACCACGCTCTTCAGTGGTTGAGCCAATCAGAACTTCACCGTTATCTTTTTGGGCGATGTAACAATCACTGGTGGTTAAACAGCCATTTAAAAGCTTGGGTAGCTTCTCGGAGACGATCACTTGGCCTTTGACGGGGAAGACAGGCATTGGCATACCCGTTGCCCACAAGCTGAGTTTTTCCGCCCATGCACCACCGGCGTTGATCATGGTGCCACAACCTAGCTTACCGTTTTCTGTCTCAACCGCGACAACCCGGTTACCTTGTCTCACCACGCCCGTGACTTTGGTATTGAGATATAGCTCGACACCGTTCTGCCGTGCTGCTTCCAAATAGGCCTCGTTGAGGCGATAGGGGTTGATTTGGTGATCCCCCTCAAACTCCATCGCACCAATGGCAGCGCGCGACACGTTAGGCTCTTGTGCGTGAAGGTCTTCTTGAGACACCCAGCGGACATGCTCTTGGCGATCAGGTATGGCTGCCGCAATGTGCTCGGCATAGAGTTTGTCGTACTTATCAAACATGACAAACTTCAGACCGGTACGCTCAAACTTAAAGTCCACACCGTGATGCGTCATCAGGTCATCATACAATGCCGGATAGAGCTGGTTAGACAGCATCGCCATATCGAAGAACGGCTTGGGCATAATGTGCGGTTTGATCTCTGGTGATCCACCTTCGCCGCTTTCTTGCATCTGCTTAGAAAGGGTTTTAAACAGGATAACGCCGCAACCAAGGCCGGTTGACTCGCCCATCGCCCATAGGCCACCGGCTGACGCACGTGAGGCGTTTCCGGGGTATTTATAGTCCACAACGGCGATGGATAAGTCGCGCTCGCGGCTTAAATGATAAGCCACCGATGCGCCGATCACGCCGCCGCCACAAATTACGATGTCGTACTGTTTCATGCGTCATCCTCCAACGCAGCAAAAGGAATAGGGTCGAGTGGGAATCGAGGGCGAATCAAAGGCTGAGGCGACGTCGTGCTCTCATTGAGTCGGTCGTAGCAGTAGTGCGCACAGGTTTTTCCTTGGCAGTCACCCATGGTAACGCGGGTACGCATTTTCAACGTAATCACATCCTTGACGCCTTGATTGATGGCGTTATCAATGTCCGCCTTTTTCACTTGCTCGCAGCGACAGATCACTGTGTCTTTTTCCGGCAAACTGAGCAGGCCTGGGCGACGATAGCCTGCCGTATCAAAGCCTTTACGGAAACGGTAGCTCTTTTCGAGCTGATGACGCAGAGCCTTAAACGCATTATCAAGATTCGGCATTGAAATATTGCGTGCCTTCAGTGCTGAATATGCCGCAATCTTTCCTTCCAACATGGCGGCTTCTGCGCCGGCAAATTTTACGGTATCACCTGCGCAGTAAACATTGTCGAGGCTGGCTCGTTGCCACTCGTCCACCACGGGGATCGCCCCGCTCATATGATCGTACTGCATATCTAGCCCCATTAGTTGTGCGAGCTGAGAGCGTGCCGCGAAGCCGTAACCCACACCAAGTACATCAGCATTTATGGTTTCGGCACGGCTAACATCTGGGTGCCAATCTTTACTGTAGGGGGCTACCGTGACTTGCTCGACTTGGGGGTCACCCGAGGCTTTAACTACGCCCCAACCGTAATGCATCGGGATATGGTGGCGTTTGAGATACATCATCATCGAGAGGCCATCTAGCGCGAGCTGTGGACGGTTGAGGAGGGCGAGTGTTTCACGTGCCAAGTCTTTGAATGGCGCCGCTTCATAGATACCCGCGATATCACAACCGGCTTTGTGAAGCTGACAAGCAACCAAGACGAGCAAAGGCCCTGTGCCGGTGATTACACAGCGGTGACCGGGACGGACCAAGCCGCTTTTTATTTGAAGTTGGATACCCCCCAGAAGCATCACCCCAGGCATATCCCAGCCGGGAAAGGGAATGCTGCGCTCTTGGCAACCGGTGGCGAGGATCAATTGCTCATAGTCAATCGTTGATAGCGTGTCTTCATGAGCAGTGAGGAGGTGTTGATCCGCCATTGGCCCCAGTACCCGTGTCAAACTACGTAGGTCAATCAAATCCTGATGCTGGCGATATTGTTCGCGCAGAGACTGTGACGTGGCTTTCCATTTGTCATCCAAATGGGGCAGCGCGTTAGTCTCTCGCCACGGGCCACGATAGACGACGCCACCGGGTTTGGGCGCTTCATCAAGAATAATACTCGCGACCTTGTGCTTGGCCAGTGTGACCGCGGCAGACAGGCCGGCAGGTCCAGCACCAACAATAACAACAGGCTTAGACATGGGTTTCTCCTTGCTCGACGGTACTGCTTTCAAGATCCTTATTTTCAACCACAATGTTGGCTTCAGTGCGGACATCCATATCCGGCTGAACGGCGACTTGGCACGCACGTTGTTTATGGCGGCCGTTGATTTCCAGCGTGCAGCAATGACACACGCCCATGCCGCAATAGGCACTGGCTAACCGGCCATAATCATTTTTAGATAGCGCACGGATATTGCTCGCAAGCAAGGTGCTTAGCACGCTTTCTCCAGCGATGGCAGGAACCGTCTCGCCATTGACACGGATCGAGAAGGTTTTGCCAACTGCATCGGTAATGTCTTGGGATCGTTTCATCGTTTTAATTGGCTCATTGGTATGTTGTCGGGACAGTGATGACTCCCACTCAGACTGTTTAAGTGAGCGGACCTTATTGTCTTATTTATTAGGCGAGGCGTATGTTATAGCCGAGTCGTGAAATGCGTGTTACTTTTTGTTGCGTTTTCGTTATCACTCACAAAAAATAAGGAAAAATAAGATCTATTGTGATCATTATCATGATATCGATCTGTTTTATTGAGTGATGTGAAAGTGAACACTCGTTATGGAGGAGCAAGTGCTATTGCGTGAAAGGATTGGCTGTGTCATCAATGAGTGATGAGGATCAGTAACGGTGATAATCAGGAGACGAGAATGACGGAGTCAGGATCTGAATGGTTGGAAGATGTGAGAACGATGCGCGAGACGTTCGACGCGCAGAAAGCGCAGGCCTCTCAAGTACCATTTTTAGATTACCCTCATCGGCGAGATGCGCTACTGCGCTTGCGTCAGGCCATCAAGCAAAAATCGTCTGCGTTACAACAAGCCTTGAGTGATGATTATGGCTATCGAGCCCCCGTTGATACGGAAATAGCCGATATTCTGCCTCTGCTGCACCAAATTGATTACACCCGCCGTCGATTAAAACGATGGATGAAGCCGCAAAAGCGGCGTACCGGGATAACTCTGCTGGGAACGCAATTAGTGGTGCATCAACAACCCAAAGGTGTAGTTGGGATTATCGTGCCTTGGAATTTTCCGATCATGCTCGCCGTGAGTCCGCTGATTTGCGCGGTGTCGGCCGGCAATCGGGTAATGCTTAAGCTTTCGGAGTTCACGCCTAACACCAATCGAGTATTACGCGCGTTAATCGCTGAGGTGTTTAGCCCAACTGAAGTGGCTGTGATTGAAGGGGAAGTTGAAGTATCACGCCGCTTTACTGAGTTAGAGTTCGACCATCTCTTTTTTACCGGATCAACCCAGGTTGGGCGCCAAGTCATGCTGTCTGCGGCTGATAATTTGACACCAGTGACCCTTGAATTGGGAGGCAAGTCACCGGTGATTATTGATGATCAGATTGACATGGATATCGCTGTGTCGCGGCTCATTTATGGTAAGTGTTTAAACGCCGGGCAGATATGTGTTGCTCCCGATTATGTGCTTTGCCCTGAGCATCGCCAAGAGGCCTTTATCCACGCCTATCAACGGGCATTTCGAGCTCTATACCCTGACTTTGAAACCAATCCGGATTACAGCCAGATCATTAATCAAACTCAAGCGACACGGCTACAAGAAACGCTCCAAGATGCCCTTGATAAGGGAGCGCGTCGCTGGTGTGCACTCGACCAACAAACCGTGCCGAGTGCAGAAAAACGACGTTGGCCGACCCAGTTGTTGACCCAAGTCACCGATGATATGCGGGTGATGCAAGAAGAGATTTTTGGCCCGCTCCTGCCGGTGGTTACCTATCAAGACTTCTCTGAGGCACTGAGTTATATTCAGGCGCGCCCGCGACCGCTCGCCTTGTATTTGATGAGCAATGACGCTGAGATACGCACACAAGTCACCACACAGCTTCACGCCGGCGGGATGGGGATTAATGAAACTTTGTTCCATGTCGCTGCCGAAGATGCGCCTTTTGGCGGCATTGGCGATTCCGGTATGGGGCATTACCACGGCATTGAAGGCTTTTACACCTTTAGCCACAGTAAAACCGTCCTCACCCGCGATAAATGGGACACCAGCTTTTTAGTCAAACCGCCGTACAATCGCTGGTACAAACGCTTAATGCGCTGGTGGCTGATGCGGTAAGCCTGCAAATTTGCACGATAAGGCGTTGCGAGATGAGTACTTTCCCCAGTTACTGAACGCATCACTAAACTTTTCTGAGAAATTGATCTATATCTTTGGTTGTTACATAACTGTTAAAAGTGGTGCGAAGCAACCAAAGGAGCGACACAATGGCGTTTTCAGTACAACCCGATTCCATGTTGCCAGACATTGGCGATCATGAGCGCGCGATGGTTGAGCAAGAAGTAAAGCTCGCCGTGACCGATGTTAACGGACAATCGTTAGGCTATTTAGCGATGGTGCCGGATGCGCAGCGTTTCCTGACGCTGACTCAAGACACCAACGAGGCCTTAAGCTTTATCAAGACGCCCTGCAGTGTTAATGCAGGCTACTATCAATGGTCGTTTTTTTATGATGACATTGAGTATGGGCTGGACTGTTTAATTGATCCGGACCGAAACAAATGTCGACTCTATGCCAATGATCATGCCGCGGCTGCACCATCATGGAAGTTGGGCTATGACAAGGAACTGGGTCCTCTTATGATGGCCGCCCCTATCTCTGCGATTGGTCCCGGTACACGTGTTGCAGTGACGTCTGAAGACGCAAGCGTCCCCAAAGTTCTTGTTGGAGCACTCGAAGGCGGTGTACTCGTTCGTGAAGAGCCAAATTAGTCGTTGCTAAATCAATCTGTTACCTTTTTCTCCGCCAGCGCTTAGTCGCTGGCTTTTTTGTTGGGTAATGCTCACTGTCTGTATACGAGAATGAATCAGGTTTCATCTCATTTGTGCAACATGTCAAAAATAATAGATCTAATTTGTCTGACATATGAGACATAAAGAGCTGCATAGAGCGTGCGAATTTGCATTGTAAACAAAAGGTTAAATAAATTGTAAATAATAATATAGTCAATAATGCTGATTGATTACTCAAATAAAGCAAATCCCACTGCAGAAAAAATGCTTTTTGATGCATAGCTTTATAAGCGTGCTTGTTGTTTTTTGTAGGCAATTATGACTTTCTACGTTTAACCATTGTAAGGAATACAATATGTTAAAGCATGTTCTTAGCTGCTGTATCGCATCTGCACTCGTTGCAGCTTCGCCAGCTGTGCTCGCAAAACAAGATGAGGGTAAACAAGCGATTGCTCAGCAGCAAACGCTAGCACCATTAGTGGTTGCATCAGACAAGCAGGGTATTGAGGACCAATACATTGTGGTGTTTAAGCAACCAATGACACTCAGTGATGATCCACAAGCGTTAAAAACCTTCACACAGCAAACGGTTTCCAGCATGGTCAACCAACATGCGGTTAAGGTTGAGAAAGTGTTTGATCGCTCGCTGAGTGGTTTCGTGGCCAAATTAACACCAGAGCAACTGCGCGCGTTGCGTGTGGATTCACAAGTTGATTTTATCGAGCAAGATAAAACGATTTCCTTGGACCCGGTGATCACCCCAAGCGCCAACCAGAGTAACCCAGTTTGGGGGTTGGATCGCATTGATCAACGTAACCTGCCTTTGGATAACAATTACAGTACCAACTTTGATGGCACGGGTGTGACGGCGTATGTCATTGATACAGGTGTGACAACGTCACACGTAGAGTTTGGTGGTCGTGCTCGCTCTGGCTATGATTTTGTTGATAACGATAATGACGCCTCAGACTGTAACGGTCACGGTACCCACGTGGCCGGTACTATCGGGGGAAGCCAATATGGTGTCGCCAAAAATGTCGACATTGTTGGGGTGAGAGTCCTTAGTTGTAGCGGCTCAGGCTCAACGTCCGGTGTGATTGGTGGGGTTGACTGGGTGGCAGCCAATGCCAGTGGACCGTCAGTGGCAAATATGAGCTTGGGYGGCGGTGTATCAACCGCACTGGATAGAGCGGTTGCCAGTGCCGTGCAATCGGGTGTGAGCTTTATGTTGGCAGCAGGAAATTCCAATGCCGATGCATGTAATAGCTCTCCAGCGCGTGAGCCAAGCGGTGTCACCGTGGGCTCTACCACCAGCAGCGATAGCCGCTCAAGTTTCTCAAACTGGGGCAGCTGTGTCGATGTGTTCGCACCGGGCTCTCAAATCAAGTCAGCATGGTATGACGGTGGCTATCGCACCATCAGCGGGACATCGATGGCGACCCCTCATGTCGCCGGTGTTGCTGCCTTGTACTTACAAGAAAACAGCAACCTATCTCCTGCGCAAGTAGCAAGCTTGATCAGTAATCGTGCCAGCGTGGGTAAGATCAGTGACACGCGCGGAACGGTTAATAAATTGCTCTATAGCCAAGCTGATAGTGGCTGTGAGCCGGATTGCGGCCCGACGCCAGATCCCGAAGGTGAGCTTAAAAATGGTCAGCCGGTTTCGGGCATCTCTGGTGGGCAGGGTGCGCAACGCTTTTTCTACGTGGATGTAGAAGCCGGTCACCGCCTGAGCGTAAATATCAGCGGTGGGTCGGGTGATGCAGACTTATATGTTCGCTATGGTGCGAAACCTACGCTGTCGAGCTGGGACTGTCGTCCATACAACTATGGCAACAGTGAAGTGTGCACGGTGCAGAGCACCCAGAAGGGACGTTATCATGTCATGTTAAATGGTTATACCGCCTTTAGCGGTGTAAGCGTCACAGCACGATATTAGTAGCTGGTGCGCGCAGTTGGCGCGACCATGATGACTCATACTAATCAGACAGCGCGGCAATCGCCGCGCTTTTTTTGTGTGCGCCTATTGGCTGTATTGGGTTAAACAATCGCACAGTAACGAAATAAAGCCTTCACGGTTCACCTTCATCGCCACATCGGCGTTAGCGGCATGCCCGGTCACTCTATAGCGATCAACCACAGTCATTCCGGTGGTGAGTTTGCCTTGTGTTTCTATATCCACCCATACGGATTCACAATCGAACAACTCAGGTTTGATAAGCCAAGCAATCGTGCAAGGATCGTGGAGGGGCGACCCGTCGAGTTGCCACTTAGGATCGCGGTGATAACACATAAAGAATTCCAGCCACCCTGCGACAGTTTGTGCCACGGGATTACCAATGGCGCGGATCGTGGCGACGTCGGCATCTTTGACCAAGGCTTGGTGGGTCACATCCAAGCCAAACATGGTGATAGGGATCCCTGAGTGGAACACACGGTGAGCGGCTTCAGGGTCAACATAAATATTAAACTCAGCAGCGGGGGTCCAATTCCCCAAGGTGACCCCTCCGCCCATAAGAACGATACGCTTGATGCGATTGGCGAGGTGCGGATAAGTTGCAAGCAATAGCGCGACATTGGTTAGCGGACCGGTGGCGACGACGGTTATCGGTTGATGGCTAGCTTCTAACACGCGTGCCATCACACTGATGGCATTATCGGGTTGAGCGTCCATCGCGGGTGCAGGGAGTTCAGGGCCATCAAGGCCTGATTCACCGTGGACATTATTCGCCACCACAAGGTCGCGCAGCAGAGGCTTATGGGCTCCCCCTGCGACAGGAATGTCGTGGCGATTTAATAAGGTGAGGATCCGTCTAGCGTTGTAAAGCGTCTTATCCAGCGTTTGATTGCCGGCACAGGTGGTAATGGCCTTAATAGTGAGCTGATCGAGTGCACAAGCCATCACCAGCGCGATGGCATCATCGTGTCCCGGATCGCAATCAATGATAATAGGTTCACCCATTGCACACTCCTTTTTATTGTGTGTTCGGTTGCGGCGTTTCGCGGTCTGGCGTTGGCAGTGATTGTGCTGATTGGGGCCAGCCGCTCATTTCATGATTTGATCACGCTACGTGTGATTTCGACTGGTGACTGTGAGCTAGCTCGTTCTATTGAGATTGGCTGGGTGAGGTTTGTAACAGATGAAAAAGATATCATCAAAAATGTGATGCCTAGAGTAACATTATGTCAACATGTCATGAACGAAAATGTGGTAGTTACATCATTTTGCAAACAATCCAATCAATCTAAACATTGGTAATAATTTGGTATTTTAATCCACAATTAAGCCATTAATTAAGAATAATATGTTGGCTATTAAAAATATTGCCAGTTTATGTGACAAGTTTTTAACAAAACAATTAGTACATATATCTATTACATCTGTGTGATATATCCGGTCGAACTCGATACTATGCAACCGCACAAAATATTATAAATAAGAGAGTTTGACGTGAACCAAACTATAGAAGTCTCCGAAAAGAGTGTATCCACTCGTTGGACCCAACATGACACCCACTGGGCGCTCAGCCTATTTGGCACCGCTGTCGGTGCTGGGATCCTGTTCCTTCCCATTAACCTTGGTATGGGTGGGATCTGGCCGTTAATCATCATGGCGGTGCTTGCTTTCCCCATGACCTTTATGGCGCACCGCGGGCTTGCACGTTTTGTGCTCTCCTCTCGCCATAAAGATGCAGATTTTACCGATGTGGTCGCCGAGCATTTTGGTGCCAATGCGGGCCGGATGATCTCGGTGTTGTATTTCCTTTCTATCTTCCCCATTTTATTGATATACGGCGTCGGATTAACCAATACGGTAGACAGCTTTTTAGTCAATCAACTGGGATGGGTATCCCCTAATCGTATCTTATTATCTGGTGTGTTAGTGGCGGGCATGATTGCGATCATGCTGGGTGGAGAGCGCCTCATGCTGCGCGCTTTCGCCGCTATGGTGTACCCCTTGGTGGCTATTTTGGCATTTTTGTCGTTCTATCTTGTGCCATCGTGGCAAACGCCTAACTTGACCCTACCGCCGATGAGTGAGCTAGGCATGAACCTGTGGCTTGCGGTGCCTGTGGTGATTTTCTCGTTTAGTCATGCTGCGGCGATTTCAAGTTTTGCTAACATTCAGCGTCGCCACTATGGCAATGATGCACAAGGCAAGTCAGAGCAAATTCTTAAGCGCGCGGGCGTCATGTTAGTTGCTTTTGTGCTCTTGTTTGTCTTCTCGTGCGTGCTGACACTCACGCCAGCACAAATGGCGGAAGCGAAAGCGCAAAATGTGTCTGTGCTTTCTTACCTTGCTAACGTCACCCACAACCCCTTTATCGGTACGCTGGGCCCGCTTGTCGCATTCATTGCGATCACATCGTCGTTTTTAGGGCATTTCCTTGGCGCGCGTGAAAGCTTGAATGGTTTGGTAACCAAACATAGCAAGCTGACCTACAAGCAAGCTGATAAGCTGGGTGTTTTGGTGATGTTCTTTGCCATCTGGTGGTGTGCGGTGATTAACCCCAGCATACTTGACATGATGGGGGCATTATCAGGCCCTGTGATTGCGATGATCCTCTTTATTATGCCCACTGTCGCGGCTTATAAAGTCAAAGCGCTGGCACAGTATCGTGGCAAAGCGGGTACGTACTTTATCTTCGTCACCGGTATGCTGGCAATTTCAGCGTTGCTCTATAACCTGATGGGTTAAGTCAGTACGCTGTCGCTCGACGAAAAGCGCCTTAGGGCGCTTTTTTATTAGTTTTACTTATCTATTTCTAGTGAATATCTTATCCGAATCGATATGCGCGCATCCTTTAATAGTGACAGATAAACCTAATAAAATCAGCCGTTAGTGTCACATTCATCATGATTTAGCTTGGCTTAATTTGTTAGGTTTTGAATCAGCCCATATTATGTAAATCCCATCTCTCTTCTTGCACAATAGGTTGATAATTATCAACTTTCATTTCTGTGTCTGCCTCGATGATAAGCCCAATGTTGATTGAGCATGAGGGCGGTTTATGACACATCCAACCGAAACAGACAGACAGGTGACATGGGGGTGTTACTTGGCATTGATCTTCGCGATCGTATTTTTCTCGGGGTTGTTGCAATCCAATCAATGGTACGGCGTGTTTGATTTTACCACCTTGAACGGATCCTTCGGGCAGGTGGCTTATCAAGCGACAGCGGCGGCCGATGGGTCGGTGGAGGTGGCAACGACGTCACTTCGCGGCAAAGGCGGGAGTGGTGCACGAGACGGCTTTATTTTTGCGCTGACCCTTATTCCCACAGTGATGTTCGCACTCGGTATGATCAGTGTGCTTGAGCACTATGGAGCACTTGATGCCGCGCGCAGACTCTTAACCCCACTATTGAAACCCGTATTGGGCATTCCCGGCAACTCAGGATTGGCATTAATTGCCTCTATGCAGAGTACAGATGCGGGGGCGGCGATGACGCGTCAACTCAAAGATGAAGGTTACTTGACCAAACGGGAAACGGATGTGTTCACCATGTTTCAGTTCACGGCAGGGGCAACCATCGTCAACTTTTTCTCATCAGGTGCTGTGTTATTTACGCTGACGCTGTCAGATGGCTCGTTAGCCGTGACCTCGTCGATTGGTCTCGCGATTGGTGTGATCTTCTTGTTTAAGTTCATCGGCGCCAATGTATTTCGTGTCTACCTCAATATCACCGAGGGTAAAGGGCCACAGCGAGACAAGTCTCAATCCTATCAAGAGGAGCACGCGTCATGACTCATTCTTCCAGCAGTAAACCCATGATCACCGATATCTTTGTCGAAGGGGCAAAAAAAGGTTGGCACATTGCAACGACGTCGACGGTTCCTAATGTGGTCATGGCGTTTGTGATTATTAAGGCGCTGCAAATCACCGGGTTATTAGGCTTGATGGGTGAGGTGTTTTCGCCTGTGATGGCGGTGTTTGGCTTACCCGGCGAAGCGGCTGCCGTGCTAATGGGAGCATGGATGTCAATGGGAGGCGCGGTTGGTGTGGTGATCACCTTGTTTGACCAAGGCATTCTCACCGGCACCCACATTGCGATTTTGGTCCCCGCTATCTATTTAATGGGCTCACAAGTGCAATACATCGGCCGAGTGATGGGCCCGATTGGTACCGAAGGTCGTTATATCCCCATCATGGTTGGCATTTCGATTCTGAATGCTTTTGGTGCGATGTGGGTAATGAATCTTTTACTTTAGGAGGCATGATGATGTTTTCTTTGCAACGCTACTTGGATGAGTTAGCGCCTCTGGTGAATGCCGACTGTGGCACGTTCCAGCGCGACGGCATTGAGGTTATTGCAGCCTTGATGGCTGATAAGTATGAACAAATGACAGGCTGGCACATTAAGCGTGTCGATTGTGGTGAGGCAGGGGTGGGATTAGAGATCCGAAACCAGCCCACCGATCCGCATATTGATGTGATGATGATTGGCCATATGGATACTGTGTTTCCAAAAGGGACGGCGGTTGAGCGTCCGATGCATGTGGAAGAGGGCTTTGCCTACGGCCCGGGTGTATCCGATATGAAATCGGGTTTGTTGAATATCGTCTATGCACTGCGCGCATTACCACAAGCTGAACGTGATGCACTCAGCATTTGCATTTGTATGAATCCTGATGAGGAAGCGGGCTCGATACATTCTAGTGACTGGTTGGAATCCGTTGCACACGATGCACGTTATGTGCTGGTGGCAGAGGCCGCGCGGGCTGATGGAGGTTTAGTGAAAGCGCGGAAAGGCATGGCACGGTATAAAATAGCCATATCAGGCCGTGCGGCGCACGCGGGGAATGAACCAGAGAAAGGACGTAGCGCGATAACAGAGTTGGCTCACTGGCTGGTGACGCTCGATAGTATGAAAGATCTTGAGGCCGGCACCAGTATTAATGCTGGCGTGATTGAAGGCGGAACGGGAGCAAATATTGTGGCCGCACATGCATCGGCACTGGTTGATATTCGATTTTGGGATAACACCGCTTATGATGCGCTCGATCAAGCCATCCAAGCCCGCGCCTCTCATCCTTACACGGCTGATGTCACCATTGAATTGGTCCGCGAAGCTTACAAACCGGCAATGGTTCCCACGCCTGAAACAGAGCAGTTGATGGGGCTTGTCGAAGCGGCTGCCTTTGATGAAGGTGTTCCAATTCATTGGAAAGCGGTAGGTGGCGGATCTGATGCGAATAATACCGCTGCCATTGGGATCCCCAGTTTGGATGGTTTTGGCCCAGTTGGGGCGAATTTCCACAGTGACGACGAATACCTTCAACTGGACTCAGTGGAGCCCAGAATACGTTTACTGACCCGCGTATTGTCTCGGCTCGCTGAGCAAAAAAATCGCTAGTTACCCCGTCGGCGGTTACAAACAGGTGGCCGCCTTTTACTCATTGCGTGCTGCGTTATCTCACCGTATGTGGACAACCGTTGTAACGGCGAATCAGAGCCAGTTTTGCGGCTAAATAACATTGAGTACGGCGCAGTGCTTGCCTTGCTTTTTGGCCTGATACATAGCTTTATCTGCTGCGGGGATCTCGCTATCGCTGAGCCCATCAGGATAATAGGCCACGCCTAGGCTGATCGTCACAGGCGTGGGATGATTAAAGCGCGCAAGGCTTTGTCGGGCAATTTCATCGCACAAGAGTCGCGCTTGTGATAGCGCTCGTTCAGCACTGGAAAAGGGATGAAGAACCCCAAACTCCTCACCGCCAATACGTGCAAGTATCGCATCATTGGGAAGAAGACTTTTGGCTGTTTCCGCGACAAAACAGATCACCTCGTCACCATGCGCGTGACCAAATACGTCGTTAAAGGCTTTGAAATCATCAATGTCAAAGACCATCAGTGCCATGTTTTTTGGCTCTCCTTGTTTGTCTTTTAAACACTGATAAAAAAAGCGTCGGTTATGTAGCTGTGTCAACGAGTCAGTGACGGCTTGTTCTTGAAGCTGGGCATTGGCGATTTGTAGCGCGTGCGTTTTTTGGCGAACATTACGTTTAAGCAGCAAAATATAACTGACCACGATCAAGACGCCGAAAGTGATCAGTGTGGGAAACAGGTAAGCGGGATAAACGGTCTCAACGTCATAGTAAACCCAACGGTTGAGGAGTTGGCGTTTGGTATCATCATCCAGCCAGTTAAATTTATTACTTACTTGATTGAGCAAAGCCGTATTGCCTTTGGCAAACCCTGCATAAAGGGTTTCGGTGTAAAGATGACGAACAGGAATAAAGAGATTTTGATTGGTGGTGGTATAAAGGTGATAATTTGCCACTTGCAGATCGGCCACAAATGCTTGGATTTTTTCAGATAATGCGGCATCAAGCATGGCTTGGTTATTCGGGAAAAGCTGTAATGCTACGTCTGGAAAGTTAGCGCTCATAAACTCTTCTTCGTACCCGCCTTGTACCACGCCAATCTTATGTTCGGTCTCACCAGAAAGGACAAAGTCAGCAGACGTGCCCATCATGGATTGACTGAAAAACACCTGGGTATCGATGGCGAAAAGCGGTGTCCCGAAATCCATAAACTTAAGCCGCTCTGGCGATTGTAGAAGGCCAGCGTGAATGTCTGCCTCCCCAGAGCGTACTAAGTCAATCGAACCTTGCCAATCGGTCAGCAGGAATTTGATTTTATAGCCATTACGTTTGCCAAATTCCTTCCAAAAATCTACTAATATTCCCTTGGGTCTTCGCTGTTCATCCAGATAGGAAAAAGGCCGCCAAGCATGTGAGTTGGCTACTGTTAATACTGGTTTTTGTGATTCTGGCTGCTGACTTTGTTCAGCGTGGACAGCAGAGCTCATTGCTAGCAGTGCGACCCATACCAGTATAATCATTTGACGAACAAATAGAGGTAACGCACTACAATCCAGCATAGACAACCTTTGGATTTGGTCATAAACCAAAACGGAAGAAAACCAATGACTCATGTCGTTACTGTCAGTATATGAATAAAACGCCTCTTTGGCGATAAATCTCATTTTTACTGCATAATTGTAGGATGATGCGGCCACAGCGTTTCGAGCTTCACTGTGGCATGCGTTAGCAGAGAGATGGCATGGCGGCTGATGGAAAACTAGCCTATTGCTCAGTGATTGGCCCCCACTCCGAGACCAAGCTTTCTTTGACCGTTTGATACGGATAAGACGCAAGGGCGCCAAACCCAGGTATGGCCTTTGCCTTAATTTTGGTATGGAGCGGCGAAGATAGACCGAGTAAAAAGCGCGTCGTCGCCGCCGAAGTTGGCGTTTCATCGCAAGCGGCGGCAAAGTGCTGACACCATGAGGACAACGCTTGCGCATCGATCGCCGGTAATTCTGGGCGCGGAGGTAAATGGGCGATCTCGCCTTGGCATACCGAGCAATGACCACAGGTGGTTGGTGCCGCATGATCACCAAAATAGTCGGCAAGGCGCTGACTAATACAGGTTGAAGAAGATAACAAGGTCAGTAATTGGTTGATGCGGGCAAGCTCGCTCTGCTCTTTTTTGGCAAAAAGGGCATACAGCGTCTCAGCTTGATCGTGAATATCAATCTCGTGGGTGTTCACGCCAAACACTTGTGTGGCTTGTTGGGTGGCAAGTGATAACCAACCTTGTTCGTGAAAGTACTCCAATGCAGTTAACGCGCGCTTTCTTTCTGCTCCAAAGCGTTGCCACAGTTGTTGGAAATCCATCTTGTACCAGGTTTTTGCTTTGATCGCGCATGCAAATAGCTGGGCAACAAATTCGCGTCGCTCACCATGGAATTTGGCCGTAATGGCGGCGGGTGACTCCACACATTGGAATTTTACATCGGCAAAGTAACTGTATTGGCTGGTGATCACGCCGGCCATTTCTAAATAAACGAGCAAGGTTTTAAGCGGTAAGAGCCGAATATTATATGTCCGTGAAAGACTATGGAGCATGACTTCCCATTGTTGACCTGCCTGTTGTACTTCTTCTAGTAACCCCTGAATCGCCATTTTGTCTGGCGTATCGCCGTAGATAAAATTTTCCAGCACATTCAGACTCGATTGGTTGGCGAGCACCGTGCACGTTGCGTTTTCTCCGTCTCTTCCGGCGCGGCCAATTTCTTGGCTGTAGTTTTCGATTGATTTAGGCAAGTCAAAATGGATGACACGCCGGATGTCCGCCTTATCGACGCCCATCCCAAAGGCGATGGTCGCGACAATACACGGCGCACGGCCCGACATAAATGCCTCTTGTATTGATACACGCGTCTCGTGATTCATGCCAGCATGATAAGCGGTCGCGGGGATATGCTGGGTTTGTAGCCACTCGGCCACACTCTCCGCCGTTTGCTGCTGGGTGACATAAATGACGGTCGGCAAATTGGGGTCATGCTTTAACTGCTCAACCAGCGCTTGCCGCTTATGCGTCTCTTCCACAGCGACCACATTTAGATGCAGGTTAGGACGATAAAAGCCGGTTAACGTGGTGTTGTTTGTCGGGATGGCAAACTTTCGCTGCATGTCCTCAACCACAGCCGGCGTCGCAGTCGCGGTGAGAAGCAACACCTGTGGAATATTCAACTGCTCTCGGTAGGCGGGGAGTTTGAGGTAATCGGGACGAAAATTGTGTCCCCATTCAGAGATACAATGCGCTTCATCTACCACCAATAACGAGATCGGGATAGGAGTGATAAACTGGCGAAAACGTTCGTTATTCAAACGCTCGACTGAAATCATCAGTACCTTGATGTCGCCGCGACGGACTTGATCCATCACTTGTTTGGTTTGTTCGGGTGTCTGCGTTGAATCGATGGTGGCCGCAGGGATGCCTTTGCGGGTCATAAATGCAAGTTGATCATGCATTAATGCCAGCAAAGGCGAAATCACCAATGTTAAGTGGGGCAGCTGTGTGGCCGGCAATTGATAGCACAATGATTTACCTGCACCTGTGGGAAAGATCGCACAGGCGGATTCACCTTGCATCACCTGCGAGATCACTGCTTCTTGTCCCGCACGAAATGACGAAAACCCAAAAATTTGCTTAAGTGCCTGTGCCAACATACCGTCTTTCCCCTACTTTTAACCAAGTGTCTGTTTATGAACAGGCGGGAAAAGGTATCGGCTATGTGCCGAGGTTGCAAGCACAGGCGGTAGGCGTGCGAGCGACCCCATTATCTGCAATAAGTGGGGTCGCTCTTTTCTTAACGGATGCGAGAGCTATCACAGCGCCTTAATCAGTGCCGCGATCTCATCCCACTTTTGCTCATCAATCAACTTGGCGGGCACCATCCAAGTGCCGCCGCATGCGAGTACCGAGGGCAACGCGAGATAATCGCTCACGTTTTCTTCACTCACGCCGCCGGTTGGCATAAAGCTGACGGGATATACCGCAGAGAGTGCTTTTAACATTGCAATGCCTCCCGACGCTTCCGCGGGGAAAAACTTCAACGTATCAAGACCAAGTTCCATGGCTTGCTCGACCAAACTCGGGTTGTTGATCCCAGGGACGATGGCAATTCCACGTTGCTGGCAATGTTTTACTGTAGTGGGGTTAAGCCCAGGGCTAACAATAAAATCCGCCCCTGCATCTATCGCGGCGTCGACTTGTGCAAGCGTCAGTACTGTTCCGGCCCCAATCAGTAGATCGGGATAGGCATCGCGCATTTGGCGGATAGCACTGGCAGCCGCGTCGGTACGAAAGGTGATTTCGGCGCACGGTAAGCCATTATCGACCAGGGTTTTGGCGAGCGGCACGGCATCGTCCGCATGATTAATCGCAATTACCGGCACGATGCGTATCGCCTTGAGGCGTTTATTCAGTTCAGTCATGAAGATCCCTTACAGTAAAACGCTTAACAGCGCTACGATAACAAACGCGATGGTTCCGAGCAGGGTTTCCATCACAGTCCAAGTTTTAAGTGTGGTTTTTTCATCCATTTCGAGCAGGCGCGACACCAACCAAAAGCCCGAGTCGTTGAAATGCGATAAAACGGTAGCTCCACCGGCAATCGCGATGACAATAAAGCATAAATCGAGTTGAGATAAGCCGACAGTGTGCGACACCGTGGGCGCAATCAGCGCGGCCGTAGTGGTCAGCGCGACGGTGGCGGAGCCTTGTGCAACGCGCAAGCAGGTGGCAATCACAAACGCGGCCAATATTATCGGCATCCCTGTATCTGACAGCATGTTGGCGAGTGCTTCCCCAATGCCGCTAGCACGAAGTACGCCTCCAAACATACCACCTGCACCGGTCACCAAAATCACCGCACAAATCGGTGCCAATGAGTCGGAGCACAGCTTCTCCATTTTACTTTTGCCAAGCTTTTGGCCGAAGACTAACAAGCAAGTTAACAGCGTGATGAGCAGTGCAACCGGTGTTTTACCCAGCATACGCAAAAAGCCGACCCAAGCACTCTCCCCGTTGACTATACCCGCCACGCTCAGCGCGTTCAGGCCAGTATCAAGGAAAATTAGCATGACAGGTAGGAGTAAGATCATCAGCACCGTCGAAAAGGCGGGATGGTCCTTTTTGTTTTTAAACATCACTTCTGTATTTAAAAACGCCTTCGCAAGGGGAATATTGAATTTTTTACCGGCATACAAAACAAATAAATAACCGCCTAGATACCAAGTGGGTAGCGAAACCAGTAGCCCAACAACCAAGAGCAGACCCATATCTGCGCCGAGTAAATCTGAGGCAGCAACCGGACCGGGATGTGGCGGAACGAAGGTATGCATAACCGCAAATGCACCCGCGACGGGTAGGGCATACTTTATCGGTGAGCCACCTAAACGTTTCGCGACACTAAACATAATGGGCATCATCACAATCAGCCCCGCATCAAAGAAGATCGGAAAGCCAAATAGTAGAGAAGCGATACCCAATGCAAACGGAGCACGGGCTTCGCCAAAGCGGTCGATCAGCGTATCGGCCAATACATTCGCGCCACCGGTGACTTCGAGAATTTTACCAATCATGGCGCCGAGCCCAACGAGCAAGGCGACCGACGCCAGGGTGCCGCCAAACCCTGTCATCATGGCCGGTACTACCTTATCGGTAGGGATCCCCGTGGCCAAAGCCGTGATTAAGCTGACCAATGTGAGTGATGCAAATGCATGCACCTTCAGCTTCATTATTAGGAGTAATAACAGTGCGATAGCGCCCAATGCTATCAAGAGTAGGGTAGTGGGTTCAGGGCTTTGTGCGAGTAGTTCCATGGCTCACCTCTTCCGACCAGGATGTTTGTGTCAAACTTCACAAATCTCATAGTTACCGGTAACATGTTACCGGTAACCACACTAAGATAAAGACAATTATTGAATGCGTTATCAAAAATGAGATCTGGTTAAAATCTCGCTAAGGAGTCGGTATGGCAATTGGCAGTGTGATTGTGATGGGCGTCAGTGGCTCGGGAAAAAGCACCTTAGGCGTGAAATTGGCAGCGCGCTTGAAGGCCAAATTCATCGATGGTGATGACCTGCATCCACGGGRAAATATCGAGAAAATGGCAAGTGGGCAGCCGCTTGATGATGATGACCGCACGCCATGGCTATGCCGGATCCGTGACGCTGCTTTTAGTCTCGAACACAAACAAGAATATGGGGTGATTGTATGCTCTGCCTTGAAGCGTCGTTATCGCGATCTCATTCGTGAGGGCAATCAGAACGTCACTTTTTTGTTTCTCGACGGCGATTATGCGCTGATCCTCGCAAGACTCAGAGCGCGCAAAGGGCATTTTATGAAAACCCATATGCTGGATAGCCAGTTTGCGACGTTGGAGGCGCCGGGTGACGATGAGCCTGATGTTGTCCGCGTTGCCATTGATGCAGACATCGATACTGTGGTGACGCGTGCCGTGCACGCCTTAGCAGCCATGGAGGATCGGAAATGACACACCCGACTTTAATGGCCGTGACAGAGGCGTTACGCCAGCGCAGCCAACCGACGCGCACCGCGTTTTTGCGTCAGACTCAACAGCAAGCTGATACAGGAAAAGCGCGCACCACCCTATCTTGCGGCAACATGGCTCACGCCGTGGCGGCGTCGTGTCAACAAGATAAACAACACATGCTGGATATGACCACCGCCAATGTGGCGATTATCAGCGCCTATAACGATATGCTGAGCGCGCACGCGCCCTATGCTGACTACCCTGATCAGATCAAAGCGGCGCTTCAACCTTTGGGCCACACGGCGCAAGTCGCAGGCTGTGTGCCCGCGATGTGTGATGGTGTCACACAGGGGCAGCCGGGAATGGAAATGTCCTTGTTTTCACGTGATGTGATTGCACAGGCGACTGCGATATCGCTCAGTCACAATGTGTATGACGCAACATTATTGCTTGGTGTATGCGATAAAATTGCACCGGGACAATTGATGGGCGCGCTGGCCTACGCCCATTTACCGACCTTATTTGTACCCTCCGGCCCAATGGCCTCGGGGACAAGTAACGAAGAAAAAGTCGCGGTGCGCCAAGCCTATGCGGCAGGCAATCTTGGCAAAGAAGCTTTATTGACCATGGAATGCCAAGCTTATCATAGCTCGGGAACCTGTACCTTCTATGGCACGGCCAACACCAACCAACTGGTGCTTGAAGCCATGGGATTGATTCTTCCTGGTGCGGCGTTTGTTGCCCCCAACTCATCATTACGCCAAGCGCTGACTCGCTATGCTGCAACAGCGTTAGCTTCCCAATGTGCGGGAAGTGCGAATTACCGACCACTCGCCGATGTGGTGACCGAAAAAAGCGTGGTAAACGGTGTGGTCGCGTTGTTGGCCTCGGGCGGCAGCACCAACCATACGATTCACTTGGTGGCGATGGCGCGTGCCGCTGGCATCATCCTAACCTGGGAAGATATGGATGCGCTTTCTCATGTTGTGCCCTTACTGGCTCGGGTCTACCCCAATGGACCCGCTGATATTAATGCCTTTGAGGCGGCAGGGGGCGTGCCCACGCTGATGGCGCATCTGCATTCGCTTGGGTTACTGCATACGGACACTGTGCCTGCTATCGGCCAGTTTAGCGACCAGCTGACCACACCACGATTAGATAAGGGGCAGCTTGTTTGGGAAACTGCCACCCCATCAACCGATACAGCGGTCATCGCCCAGCCCGGTTCACACTTCAGTGCAACCAGTGGTTTGCTCATGCTGTCTGGCAATATGGGTAATGCAGTGATCAAAGTCTCTGCCGTGGATCCTGCGCACCGTGTTGTTTGTGCGCCCGCGCGGGTGTTTGATTGTCAGCACCAAGTCGAGCAGGCTTATCAGCGTGGTGAGCTCAACCAAGATGTGATTGTGGTGGTGCGTTTTAATGGCCCCGCCGCGAATGGCATGCCAGAGCTGCATAAGCTCATGCCGATTCTTGGCAATGTGCAAAAAATGGGTTATCAGGTCGCATTGGTGACAGATGGCCGGTTATCCGGCGCGTCAGGAAAAGTCCCTGCGGCCTTGCATGTCTGCCCGGAAGCCATGCATGGCGGTGCATTGGCGGGTGTGCAAGACGGCGATCTGATCACATTGGACGCGAATACTGGCGTATTGACCTGCCATGCTGACTTATCTCAACGATATGTAGCTAATACGCCTCAAGCTGCTACAACCTGGGGACGTGATTTGTTTGCTGCGGCGCGTCAGCAGGTGTCTCGCGCTGATGAAGGAGCGACGTATCTATTTCCGTGATTGCTCGGTCAACCGTGATGGTTACAAGCTGCCACCGTCTGTGATGGTGTGTGGGATAGCATGCACTTTTTCGGTGATAGTTTCACCGCTTAATGCTTGAATCAAAAGTGTCGCGCTGCGCTCACCGATTAACTCTCGGGGCGTCGCGACACTGGTGAGTCTTGGGCTGACCACAGTGCCAATATCCAACGCATTGTAGCCGACAATGCTAAGCGTTTTAGGTACCTCAATGTCCTGCTGTTTACAGGCAAGTAACGCACCGACGGCGAGGTCATCATTGGTACAAAACAGCCCGTCACAGTTGGGATACTGAGCCAAGGTTTGGTTAAGTAAGGTTTCGCCCAAGCTAAATGAAGAATGCTCTTCGGTGGCAACACAGCGAGGGGTGAGTCCTGCCTGTATCATCGCGCGTTCGTACCCTTGTTGCCGCAGCTGAGTACGGGTATCTAACCGAGCCGCCAAGTACACGATCTGCGTTTTCCCTTTATTGATCATGGCTTGAACCGCATCATAAGCGGCTTGCTCATGATCAAGCCCAACGGCCATATCAATCGGCGTTTCTGGAAGCTCCATGGTTTCTACCACAGGAACAGCGGCGGTTTTTAACATTTGTAACGTACGTGGGGTGTGGTTAGTTTCAGTGAGGATCAAGCCATCCACTTGATAAGAGAGCAAAGAGGCAATTTTCTCTTCCTCTGCCTGCTCGCTATAGCCGGCGTGCGTAATCAAAATGTCGTAGCCATGTGCCTTAGTCACGCGTTCAATGCCCTGGACTAAATGCGCAAAGACTTGGTTAGACAATGAAGGAAGCACAATTCCAATGGCTTTGCTCGATGATTTAGATAGCATCGCAGGGACGCGATTTTGAATGTACCCCAACTCTTCAATCACCGCCGCAATCTTGTCGCGTGTCGCAGGGGCGACTGACTCAGGATTGCGCATATAGCGCGAGACTGTCATTTTGGTCATCCCAACGCGATCGGCAATATCTTGTAAAGTAGCGCGATTTCTTTTGTCTTTCATCTCAATGCACTAGCTGAAAATGTTACTTGTAACATTAGAGCAATCCCATGTCGGATAAGCAAGCAAAAAGGGATGAGGTATTATCGGGGATGGGAACAAAGCCGCTAGACAAGAGTTTGACGGCGTTTGCTCCGTATTAGTGTTAGACGAATGGATTTTCACATTTGGTCAGATAGCAACTCACATCACCCGATTGAACCGGGCAGACGGACTCTGTCGATTTTTCTTTTTGGAGTTGCAGTCGCTGACAGTCTTGGTGGTCCGGTGAAAAGTGTATCCATACGCTATCCATGGTCAAGGTGTTGGCAAGGTAATAAACGTGCTGACGATGATCAGCCACATTGGTCCAAATGGTGTAAGACGCTTTTTCTGTGTGATAAGGGTTAAAATTAACAGGAACAGAGCACGTAGCTACGAGCGAACGTGCTTGATAAACCGCTTCACGCCGGTTTTGCGCGGGCTGGCTAAAGGTTAAGTAATAGCTGGCTCGCTCAAAACGTTGCGTAGCACTGTTGCCGCCAGGTGCTGAATAAACCGGGTGAGCAATAGGATTGTTAGGATCAAGCCCCCACGTGTAAGTCCAGTAAGCCTTCAGCGTTTGTTGCGTATTATAGTCGGGTTGGTTGGTGACAACAGTATCGTCATGGCTTTCATAGAGTTGAAAAACGCCGTCTCGCACTTCGATAACTCCGGCATTTCCATCGGCATCGGAAAGTGATAGATGCAAATGAGAGTCAGTGTCCGATGTATCAGGTAAGCGTTCTGAAACGATGGTGATCGTGTTTGAGGTAAAAAACTGAATCACTTGATGAACGTTGGCAAAACAATCCAATACAAACTGCACCCAGCGGTTAGCACTCAAAAATTGTCCGTCTCCGGTTGCCGGCCCGTAACTGACATCTGAGTCATATAGGCCATTCACGGCTAATCCGGCTTCGTTGAGGCCGTCCACGGCAGCATAACCTTGCTTGTCACTACCCATGACAGTGACGAGACTTGCGTATTCCGAGCGCCATTGTAGTACCTGCTGCTTACGAATACCGAGCTGGCTAGCAGACTTCGCGTCCAGTCCTCGACTTTTCATACCTGTTGGGAAACGATAGAAATAGGTATTAATGGGCCAAAACCAGTCCATATTGCGCGCAGTGATAAGATATTGTGGATTTAGATTATTAAATATGCGTGTACACATATTCACTGACACCTTTATTCTTAACATGGTATACGAACAAGGCTAACATAGGTTATGTCATAAAAATTGGGCCAAAGAGAATGGATAGTGGAAATGAGTGAGCTCAATAGCAGTTCTGAGTTGCGCACCAAAGTGCTTAAAGGATTAAGCCTGGGTGTGGGTGGTTTAGCAGTCTTGGTGGCGATCGGTAATATTCTTGTTAGTCAAAGCTATATCTATGCGTCATTTGTGATGCTTTACGCGCTTTACTCTTGGCACGTATATCGACAAACCTCTAACACGACCTTTTTTAATGGCCACAAATACATTATGTCGGTCAGTCTGACGATATTGGTGATAGCGGGAACGGTTTTGAAGCCAACGGACACTGGCACGTTCTTCTGGACGTTAGTGTTCCCTATTATTTATTACCTACTGTTAGGGCATAAAGCGGGGTTTTTGGCTACCGTGTCTTTATTTCTCATCCAAATGGTTAATATCGCTTTTCAGTTTGATACCGAGCAGTATTTCGACATGATAACCATGATGCTTAACTTTTCGTTTAGTTACGTCACCATTGCCGTTGTCTCGCATGCCTATGAGATTAATCGCGTACTGGCGGAAAACAAACTGAGTAAACTGGCGACGTGTGACCCGCTAACCGGAACTAATAACCGCCTCGCGTTGAAGCATCGTTATCAAGCATTACAAGATCAGCAGGCCGAGTTTCATCTTTTGGTGCTGGATCTTGATCATTTTAAAACGGTTAATGATGAACATGGCCACGATGGCGGCGATGTCGTGTTGCAATCGGTGGTGAACACCATGGTCGAGGTCGTGGGGAGTAACAACGTATTCCGGCAAGGGGGCGAGGAGTTTTGTCTTCTTTTAGAAGGTGTTTCTCATCATGATGCGCTAGCGGTGGCAGAGCGAATCCGCAAGCGTATTGCGAAAACCCCGGTTGTTTATCAGCAACGGTCTATTCCTGTTACGGTCAGTATCGGGGTCACGCAAAGCGAGGCGTCAAAATGTGCTCAAGAAATCAGTCGCCAAGCGGATGAGAATTTGTATGCGGCTAAAGCGAGTGGTCGGAATAAAGTGGTGGCGTGAAACTGTTAAGGAGCCACTTTGCCTCGCAGGGCTTTGGTTTGGCTCTTACGTTTTTTAGCATCCACGCGGCGACGTTGTGACGCTTTGGTTGGCCGAGTTGGCTTGCGTTTTTTCTGCTCTACCATTGCGCCTTTGATAAGCGCCTGCAATCGCTCTAGTGCGTCTTCTCGGTTTAGCTCTTGGGTGCGATAGTTTTGCGCTTTTATCACCACGACGCCGTCTTTGGAGATGCGTGAATCGGACAGCGTCATTAAGCGTGCTTTGTAGGCATCAGGCAGTGACGAGGCTTGGATATCAAAGCGTAGATGAATGGCGCTCGATACTTTGTTGACGTTTTGCCCGCCTTTCCCTGCGGCGCGGATTGCCGTGAGCTCAATTTCAATGTCGGGAATCGCTACTTTGTTGGATAGAGTCAGCATACGGCCTCAAATATTAACAAGAGGCGCGCAGTGTACATAGCATTAGGCCTGTGGCGCAAATCGACCAGCAGGCCAGAGTCACTCGCTGAATCAGAATCAAGCACGCGCTTTACGCTGGTTTCAGCCCCGAGCGTAATAAACCGGATGAGGCAATAAACTAAAGCTTAAATGTTTCCATGCGCGTTTTTAAGTTATGCGCAAGATTGCTGATTTGGTCACAGGCAATCGCTGTTTGCGTTGCCCCCTCGGCCATTTCCGTTGAGGCGCTATTAATGTTCTCAACGCTGCGGTTAAGCTCGTTTGAGACAGAGCTTTGCTCACTGCAGGCGGTCGCTATTTGGGTACTGCGTTGCGCGATATCATCGACAGAGACTTCAATTTCTCGCATTTGTTCGCCGGTATTGCTCACCGTTTCTACACATTGCGTAATGCCTGTTTGGCATTCATGGCTGGATTCGCGGACCTTAGTCGTGTTTATTTGCAGTGTCTCGATGGTATTAACAATTTGCTCGGTCGATTCTTGAGTGCGCTGTGCCAGTGAGCGAACCTCATCGGCTACCACGGCGAACCCTCGGCCTTGCTCACCGGCACGGGCTGCTTCTATCGCCGCATTCAAAGCCAGTAAGTTAGTTTGCTCAGCAATACCACGAATCACATCAACCACGACATTAATATCCTCTGAGCTAGATTTCAGTTGCTCTGTTAATGTTTCTGAGTCTTGCATCAATCCAGATACGCGTTCAATAATGCTAATCGCATCGGCTAATGACCCACACCCTTTTTTCGCGATCTCTGCTGCCGAGTGCGCTGATGTTGCGCCTTCTTCGGTATTCTGCGCCACTTCACTGACGGCAGCTTGCATTTCTGTCATGGCAGACGCCACCGATCCAAGCTCTTGCTGCTGGTTTTGCATACCTGACGCATTTTGAGATGAAATCGCGCTTACCTCTTCAACGGCGGCCGTCAATTGAATCGTCGAGTCACTAATTTCTGATACCAGCTCGTGCAAATTACTTTGCATGGTGACCAGCTCCTTAAGCAACGTGCCAAGCTCGTCTTTAGATAAATCGTTCTTATCAATGTTATTGTTGAGCTGGCCTTTAGCAATACTCGAAGCAAATGCCAGCGCTTTGTCAATGGGGCGAGAGATAGAGCGAGAAAGTATCAGGGTCGACGCTAAGATGACCAACACAATCACCAAGGTACCAATTGCTGAGTTGATTTGAGCGATATGAGCCTCTTGGTTTGCGTTTTCGATTATTTCACTTACTCGCTTATCATTCAGTTTTAGAGCCTGATTCAGGTCGTCTAATGCACTGACGTATGTGTCAAAACTGGCTAACACGATCTGATTGGCTTCATCGCTATCTCCGCTTTTAAGTAAGCGGTTGTATGACTGTGTTTCTTGAATATACTGACGCCAAGTTTTCTTAAACGTCGTAAATAACTGGCGCTCTTCCGACGTTAACTCTAAGGCTTCATAAGCCTTAATGCCTGCTTGCACATCGGCGCGCCATTGATCAAGTGTGTCAAGCCATTGTGGTAATTGAGGGTGATCACTGTTTGGGAGTAACGAAAACTCATCTTTACGAACCTTGGTGACATCCACCTGAATCCCTTTCAATATTTCCACTGAAGGTAAACTTTTATCTGACAGTTGTTTAATGTCATTAGTTAAGGTTGATAAACCCATCATAAAGACCAGGGCGACCGACGCAAAAACGATAAAAACGGCGGTAAAGCTGAGCCATATCTTTTTTACAACACTTAAGTTTTTCATGGTTTATGTTCCTGATTGTCACAGCACTAGACGTATAATCATGTTAGCCTAAGCGTAGACCGTTAAAGCGTAACGTGCCTTGAATATGCAAACCTAGCACGAGTGAAGTGATGGCAAATCAAACCGCAACGGATACCTCATCGAAACAATCTGCCGTGAATCGCAACAGTAAAAACCTGACTATATTGTGGGAGCTTATTGCGTTTATCCGCCCTTACCGTTGGCAAGTGAGCGCGGCATTGCTGGCTTTGATTTTTACCGCATCATTAACACTCTCCGTCGGACACGGCGTTCGACTTTTGATCGACCAAGGCTTTGCACAGCAATCATTGGTTGAGTTGGGCAATGCGGTACAGTTTATTTTGCTGATCACGGTATTAATCGCGATCGGCACCTTTTTCCGGTTCTATCTGGTGTCATCGGTGGGTGAACGGGTCAGTGCCGATATTCGCCAAGCGGTATTTGATCATGTGATTGGTCTGCATCCGAGTTATTTTGAAACCCACGGCAGCGGCGAAATTATGTCGCGGATCACCACAGATACCAGCTTACTGCAAAACATCATCGGCTCCTCTTTTTCCATGGCGATGCGCAGTGCGTTACTGTGTGTGGGCGCTATCATCATGCTGTTTGCCACCAATATTAAACTGACCTTAATTGTGCTGGCCTCCGTGCCTTTTATTTTGGTGCCAATACTTATCTATGGCCGTCGCGTGCGTGTGTTGTCGCGGCAAAGCCAAGATTCGATGGCGGATGTAGGCAGCTATGCCGGTGAAGCCATCACCAATATTAAAACCGTGCAAAGCTTCGCGGTAGAGGATCACGCCAAAGCTGCATTTGGGCAAGAAGTGGAGCGTGCCTATCTCATCGGACGCGAGCGCGTGAAACAAAGAGCCATTCTTATTTCCGGGGTGATCGTGATTGTGTTCAGCGCGATTACAGGGATGTTATGGGTCGGCGGTCGCGATGTGATTCAAGGCACCATGTCAGCAGGCGATTTGGGCGCCTTTGTATTTTTCGCCATCATGGTTGCCTCTTCCATGGCCACCTTGTCGGAAGTGATGGGGGAGTTGCAGCGCGCGGCAGGCGCAACAGAGCGCTTGGTGGAGCTTTTACACGTGCAAAGCCATATTCGTACTCCCGCTACCTCACCGATTGCCGATGCCCAATCACTGAGCAATGATATTCGCTTTGAAGCGGTGCACTTTCATTATCCTACGCGGCCCCATCAGCCGGCGATTGATACGCTGAACCTTGCTATTCAGCCTGGTGAAGTCGTGGCGTTAGTGGGCCCGTCGGGGGCGGGGAAAACCACCGTGTTTGAGCTATTGCAACGCTTCTACGATCCGCAATCAGGTGCGATTATGCTGGGCGGAAAAGATATCCGCAGCTTGTCCCCGCAAGCGTTGCGCCAACAAATGGCTCTGGTACCACAACAACCCGCCCTGTTTAGCGATGATGTGATAGGTAACATCCGCTACGGCAGGCCAGATGCCAGTGAGCAAGCGGTGAAAGAGGCGGCCATGCAAGCGCACGCCGATGCCTTTATTCAGCAATTACCCGATGGTTATCACAGCTTTCTAGGTGAGCGAGGCGTGCGGCTTTCGGGCGGCCAACGACAGCGAATTGCGATTGC
The DNA here is from genome assembly GCF_001995345.1 of Salinivibrio sp. IB872. Lineage (NCBI taxonomy): Bacteria > Pseudomonadati > Pseudomonadota > Gammaproteobacteria > Vibrionales > Vibrionaceae > Salinivibrio > Salinivibrio sp. IB872. The sequence goes on from NZ_MUFO01000001.1 coordinate 196,567, forward strand.
CCGCGCGATTCTTAAAGACCCACGGATCTTATTGCTCGATGAAGCTACCAGTGCCCTTGATAGTGAAAGTGAGCATGCGGTGCAGCAAGGCTTGGCGGCTTTAATGCGGGACCGCACTACCCTGATTATCGCCCACCGCTTATCGACCATTCAGCACGCTGACCGCATTGTGGTGATGGATCAAGGTAAGCTGGTGGATGTAGGCAGCCATACCGACTTGCTGGCACGCTGCCCTCTGTATCAACGCTTGGTAAAACGGCAATTTAGCCAGTCATCACACCTTTAAGCGTTGTTTTCCAAGGCTTTAATTTGTTGGTCTATCTTTTCCGCTTCTTCGGTAAGCAGTGAATAGCCACGGATATCGCCGTTGCGCTGCGCCTGAAAGGCTTGCTGTTGCTTAGCGTCGTACTGCTTTTTAAGCTTTTTAACCGGATTCGGCTTTAAAAATGAAAGCATGTCGTGTCCTTTGTTGATAACTGACATGCTTCATTACGGTGAAAAGAGGGGCTGGATGATAGCGACTGCTGTTTAGTGGCTAAAAGTGGGTACCCGAGATAAACAGGTGCCCAATAAAACCTATGGGTAGAGCCTACACTAACTAGAATGAGTAGGTTACACCTAGTGCGCCACCAAGTTGCAACTCTGGGCCGCCGTGGAAGTTAAGCTCTGGATGGACCTGGCCGTAGGCAGTGATCTGCTTGTTGATTTCCCAATCTAATCCTATCGGTAAACGCACGCCATAGTCGTCGTCCCACTCGGCCCAGCCACCGGCGCCCACATACCAATCAACCGGGATATCGGGATTATCAAAAATGCCGTGTTGAAAAAGGTAATCAAATGCGGTGCCGCCATTGCCGAGGGTAAAACGGTATTGATCGTCGACTTCTAGGACTGCGCTCAGTTGTTGGTCGACGGCAAGACCCGCCGAGATATTGGTTTTTTCTTTCGCCACCGCTTGAGTAGTGAGACCCAGTGTGAGTAGGAGACCGAGAGCGATAGGTTTCATAGTGTGCCTTAAAACTGCTTGTTCAGATGGCACAGAATGTAGCGATGTCAGCAGAACAATCTGTCAAGCATATGTCAGCGACATTTAAAAGTTCATACGCTTATGTCAGCGTTTGCCCAGAGAAAGCCATTCATAAAAAAGGCGAACCGAGCGGCTCGCCTTTAACATCACTGTTTCCGTTAACGGAGTGGATTACTCATCCATATAACTTTCAATGCTAGGGCAAGAGCAAATCAGGTTGCGGTCACCGTAGACGTTATCGACACGGTTGACTGATGGCCAGTATTTGCTTGCCTTGTTATGGGCAGATGGGAAGCAAGCCAACTCACGGGAATAGGCGTGAGACCACTCGTCTGCCATTAGATCTGCTTGGGTGTGAGGCGCATTGACCAATGGGTTGTCTTCCAGCGTCCACTCACCGTCTTGCACCTTGGCAATTTCCTCGCGGATGGCAATCATGGCATCACAGAAGCGATCCAACTCTTCTTGGCTTTCACTTTCGGTCGGCTCAACCATCAGGGTGCCCGCGACCGGGAACGACATGGTCGGTGCGTGGAAGCCATAATCCATCAAGCGTTTGGCGATGTCTTCTTCGCTGATGCCGGATGCCTCTTTGAGCGGACGAATGTCGATAATACATTCGTGTGCAATGCGTCCGTTTTTGCCGCGATAAAGCACGGGGTAGTAGGGACGCAAACGCTCCATCACATAGTTGGCACCGAGAATCGCCAACTCGGTCGCGCGCGTCAGGCCTTGTTCACCCATCATGGCGATGTACGCCCATGAAATAGGAAGAATCGAGGCGCTACCCATAGGTGCAGCCGAGACGGCAAATTCGTCGCCTTGCTCGACATGGCCGGGAAGGAAAGGCGCAAGGTGCGATTTCACGCCAATCGGCCCCATGCCCGGGCCGCCGCCACCGTGGGGAATACAGAAGGTTTTGTGCAGGTTGAGGTGCGAGACGTCTGAGCCAATGTAGCCCGGTGTGGTCAGCCCCACTTGCGCATTCATGTTGGCGCCATCCAAGTAAACTTGGCCGCCTGCTTCGTGCACCAGCTCGCACACTTGTTGCACGGTTTCTTCATACACACCATGTGTCGATGGGTAGGTGATCATAATGCATGAGAGCGCATCGCGGTGTTTATCGATCTTGGCTTTCAGATCATCAATGTCGATGTTGCCGTCGTTATCACAGCCAACGACAACCACTTTCATTGAGACCATGGCCGCGGAGGCAGGATTGGTGCCGTGCGCGGAGCTTGGGATCAAGCACACGTTGCGGTGACTGTCGCCACGGCTTTCATGGTAGCGCTGAATCGCGATTAAGCCCGCATACTCCCCTTGCGCGCCTGAGTTCGGCTGCATGGAGATCTCGTCGTAGCCGGTGATTTCACACAGCATGTCACGCAGTGATTTGCCCAGTGTTTGATAGCCTTTGGCTTGCTCCAATGGCACAAACGGGTGCAGGGCGCCAAACTCTGGCCAAGTGACAGGGATCATCTCGGCCGCGGCGTTTAGCTTCATGGTACAGCTGCCCAGCGGGATCATGCCGTGGGTAAGGGAGAAGTCTTTGTTTTCCAACGCCTTCATATAGCGCATCAGCTTGGTTTCACTGTGATAGCGGTTAAAGACGGGGTGCGTCAGGTATTCACTGCTTCGGCGGCATGCGGCAGGGATCGCGGCAAATTCATCGGCTTCAATGTCGCTCGCCAAGGCTTCCGCATTGCCTTGACCGGTAAGCGCGGTAAGCAGTTGATTGACTTCTGCCAGCGTGCTCGCTTCATCAAAGCTCACGCCGAGCTGGCCATCCAATTTACGCAGATTAAAACCGGCATCTTGCGCTTGTTGGTACAAGGCATCGGTTTGCTCGCCTGTGTTGAGCGTGACGGTATCAAAGAAGCTGTCGTGAGTAAGGCTCAATCCCGCCGCTTGTACCGATTTGGCGAACAACGCGGTGAGATGATGCACACGGCGGGCAATTTTCTTTAAGCCTTCTGGACCGTGATATACCGCATAAAAAGCAGCCATGTTGGCGAGCAAGGCTTGGGCGGTACAAATATTGGAGGTCGCTTTTTCACGGCGAATATGTTGCTCGCGCGTTTGCATCGCCATGCGCAGGGCTTGGTTGCCTTTGCTATCGACCGATACGCCAATCACACGGCCTGGCATGGTGCGCTTGAGCTTGTCACGCGTGGCCATAAAGGCGGCGTGTGGGCCACCGTAACCCATAGGTACACCAAAGCGTTGTGCTGAGCCAATCACCACATCCGCGCCCATTTCACCCGGTGCTTTGAGCAAGGTGAGTGAAAGTAGATCGGTGGCGACTGCGACTAGCGTCTTCTTGCTTTGTGCGTCTGCAATAAGTGCGCTGAGATCGCGTACTTCACCGGTGGTGCCAGGATACTGGAGCAGGGCGCCAAATACGTCGTACTTATTCAGCGTGTCGGTGTCATCAACAATGATGTCATAGCCGAGGAAGTTGGCGCGCGTTTTAATCACATCCAAGGTTTGTGGGTGCACATCACTGGCAACGAAAAAGGCGTTGCCTTTGTGCTTGCCGCCGCGCTTACACAGGGTCATGGCTTCCGCGGCTGCGGTGGCTTCGTCGAGCAGCGATGCGTTGGCCAAATCCATCCCCGTTAAGTCCATCACCATTTGCTGGAAGTTCAGCAATGATTCTAATCGGCCTTGCGAGATCTCGGGCTGATAGGGGGTATAAGCCGTGTACCAGCCCGGGTTTTCCAACACATTGCGTAAAATAGGGGGGGGAGTATGCGTGTGGTAGTAGCCTTGGCCGATCAGGCTGCGCTTAATGGTGTTTTGCGCGGCAATGTTGCTAAGTTCGGCCAGCATCTGGGTTTCGCTTTTGGGCGCACTCAGGTTTAGCGGTTTTGGCAAGCGAATGTCAGCAGGGACAGTTTCTTCAATTAAGTGCTCAAGGCTGGTGGCATTAATCGCCGCCAGCATCGCATTTTGCTGATTGGTATCGGGACCATTGTGGCGCGCGATAAAATCCTTATCGGCCACTAGGCTATCGAGTAAACGCGTTTTAGTCATGATATTCGTCCTGAATTAGTCTTCAATCGTTGCCGCGTACGCGTCTGCATCCATCAAGTGATCCAAATTGGTATCGTCAGCCAGCTTAATTTTGGCAATCCAGCCACCTTCAAAGGGTGCTTCGTTGACCAGCTCTGGACTATCTTCCAAATCTTCATTGATAGCGACGACTTCACCATCCACGGGGGCATAGATGTCAGACGCGGCTTTCACTGATTCCACCAAAGAGAAGCTCTCACCTTGTTCAGTACTGTCGCCAACCTCGGGTAGATCGACAAACACGACATCACCAAGCAGTTCTTGGGCATGATCAGTGATCCCCATAGTGACAGTGCCATCGCCATTGTCTTTAACCCACTCATGGCTTTTCGAAAACTTCAGTGTCGCGTCCATTTGTTACTCTCCTGCTTTAAATACGAGCTGCTCAAACAATGAGCGATTTACAATGTAAAATGAGGTGGCGTTGGTGACGCCAGCTCTTAAATTCAATTTATTGGCGATACACGGGGAAACGTGCGCAAAGTTGTTGCACGTCTTTACGCACGCGCGCCTCGATGTCGGCGTTGCCTTCTGGCGATTCGACGAGGGCATCCAACACATCGCCTATCCATTCGCCGATTTGACGAAATTCATCGGTGCCGAAACCGCGGCTAGTGCCGGCTGGGGTGCCGAGGCGAATGCCGGAGGTGATCATGGGCTTTTCGGTATCAAAGGGGATGCCGTTTTTGTTACAGGTGATCCCAGCACGCTCAAGTGCTTGCTCAGTTTGATTGCCCTTTAAGCCTTTGGGGCGTAAATCAACCAGCATCAAGTGGGTATCGGTGCCGCCGGTAACAATGTCGCAGCCACGGGCTTGGAGCACTTCCGCGAGCGCTTTGGCGTTAGCAACCACTTGATCAATATACAGTTTAAACTCAGGCTCTAATGCCTCACCCAATGCCACCGCTTTGGCGGCAATCACGTGCATCAGCGGACCGCCTTGCAGACCGGGGAACACTGCTGAATTGATCTTTTTGTTGATATCTTCGTGATTGGTCAGGATCATGCCACCGCGCGGGCCACGCAGGGTTTTATGGGTAGTGGTAGTGACCACATGCGCATGCGGCAATGGCGAGGGATGGGCGCCAGTGGCAACCAAGCCGGCGATATGCGCCATATCAACCATCAGGTAGGCGCCCACTTCATCGGCAATCGCGCGGAAACGGGCAAAATCAATCTGACGTGGGATCGCACTGCCGCCGGCGATAATCATTTTGGGTTGATGCTCTCGAGCCAGCACCGCGACTTCATCGTAATCAATTTCTAGACTGTCTTTGCTCACGCCGTACTGCACAGCATTAAACCATTTACCCGATAGTGCAGGGCGCGCGCCATGAGTGAGGTGGCCGCCAGCATCGAGCGACATACCTAAAATGGTGTCACCGGGTTGCAGTAGCGCCAGCATTACCGCGCCGTTGGCTTGTGCGCCCGAATGCGGCTGCACATTGACATACTCGCAGTTAAACAGTTGTTTGGCACGGGCTTGAGCGATGGCTTCGACTTCGTCAACGTGCTCGCAGCCGCCATAATAGCGGCGGCCCGGATAACCTTCGGCGTATTTATTGGTTAAGCAGGTACCTTGCGCTTGCATCACGGCTTGCGAAACGATGTTTTCTGACGCAATCAATTCGATTTGTTGCTGCTGGCGTTTATGTTCCGCGTTAATCGCGGCCATCACGGCACCGTCTGATTCAGACAAGTTGGTTGAGAAGAATTGCTCAAGTTCCACGTTTGGGTAGCTGGGTTTCATTGCTTCATCCTTGTTGACTAGCCGTGGCTTAGCAGGCCACCACATTAATTGGGATCACATTGGTAGCAAGGCCGCCTTGCGAGGTTTCCTTGTACTTGCTCATCATGTCGAGCCCTGTTTCGTGCATGGTTTTTATCACGCTATCGAGTGACACATGGTGTTCACCATCACCGCCCAATGCGAGGCGGGTTGCGTTAATCGCCTTCACTGCACCCATAGTGTTGCGTTCGATGCAGGGCACCTGCACCAAGCCATTAATGGGATCGCAAGTGAGCCCTAGGTTGTGTTCCATGCCGATCTCTGCAGCGTTTTCAATCTGCGCATTGGTGCCTCCCATCGCTGCAGCGAGCCCCGCTGCTGCCATGGAACAGGCGACTCCGATTTCTCCTTGGCAACCCACTTCGGCCGCCGAGATCGACGCATTGGTTTTATACAAGGAACCAATCGCGGCAGAGGTCGCTAAAAAGGTACGAATACCTTCTGGATTGTTGGGCGAGACAAACTTGTCGTAATACGCCAACACCGCTGGGATCACACCTGCTGCGCCATTGGTCGGCGCGGTAACCACTCGGCCACCGGCGGCATTTTCTTCGTTGACTGCCATGGCAAACAGATTGACCCAATCATTGCTGTCTGTCGGTAATCCATGCGCTTGTTTGTCATGAATGGCGTCGTACATCCCTTTAGCGCGTCGCTTAATGTTTAAACCGCCGGGTAAGACGCCGCCTTGTTGAATACCGCGGTCGATGCACTCGCGCATCACTTGCCAAATATGATCGAGCCCTTGATTGACGGTATCCCGCGTCGCACTGGGGTCGATATACTGAGCTTGCGCAATTTCATTGGTAAACATCAACTCACTGATTGTCATGCCCGTTTTTTTGCATTGCTCAAGTAACTCTGCCGCACTTTTGAACGGATAGGGGGGCGTAAAGTCGGAGGCCAGCGCATCCGTTTCACCTTCTTCCACCACAAATCCACCGCCGACCGAAAAATAGGTTTTTCGTGCCAAGCATTTGTCTTTTTTGTCATAAACACTGACGGTCATGCCATTGGGATGGGCGGGTAACACCTGATCGTAGTGAAACACCAAATCCGCATCCCAACTAAACGGGACATAATGACTACCAGCAAAGGGCAGTTCGCCGCCGTTTTTAACCATTTTGGTCATGGTTTCTATGTCGTCTGATTCGATGGTGGCGGGCATTTCGCCCATTAGCCCCATCACACACGCGACGTCCGTGGCGTGGCCCTTTCCGGTTAACGCCAAGGAGCCGTATAAATCGACGCTCACGCGATGAATCGCATCGAGCGAGAGTGTTTGGATCGCGAATTGTGAAAAGCGTGCGCAGGCCAACATTGGCCCAACGGTGTGCGAGCTGGAGGGTCCGACACCGACTTTAAACAGGTCAAACATGCTGTGACTCATGGCATGTCTCCTACACAGGTAAGGTACGTATTGTTGTTGGTAGATGTCTTTGTAGACACCTTGCATTGCTCACTCATCAGCAGTGCTACCTACAGTTTATATCCTTGCCACAGAACGCTACCTGAAACAGGTCGCTGCAAGCGGCGAGAGTGATAACAACCGGCACGCGTTGGTGATGATTTAAACATTTTATTAACGTACCTAAGCCGTAACTTTTCCGCAAAATAAATTTCCAATAGGAAACCTATGTTGTGATCGCGATGACATAACGACCTCTGACCATACGATCAACTTCGCGACGCAAACGTTTGCCTTTTTATCCTAAGCTGAGGTAAATTGCAAACAGCGTCGGGTTTCTCATCATCGTTTTTTGCATCGCAACGCCCTGACTGCTTGTCATTTATGGACTTTTCCTTTTAAGCGTATTGGCGGCGATCCATTGATTCACGAATTTGAGGGGAACGAGGCGGTTGCACCTTGTCTAACAGGGCTATATTTCCAATAGGAAACTTTTTTGTTAAAAGTGTTAACTATGCCGATGCCGCTCGAAGGTGGGATATGTCAGAATGCCAAATTAGTAGAGTTAACCATGTTAGCGCGGAGGCCGAGCAACGGTGTCAACAGACCACTTAACACAGGATGTGTATCCCTCAATGCAGGTAGAAAAAGCACAAAGGGAGGATGAACCGCACGCCCCTATTGCGCCGTTGCGGTTGGGCCCACGATTAAAAGCGATTCGAGTTGGGTTAGGGCTGACGCTCGAAGAAGCAAGTCAACGCACGGGATTAGCGCGCTCGACCTTATCAAAGATAGAGAATGAGCAAATCTCCCCGACTTTCCAAGCGATGCAAAAACTCGCTCACGGCCTAGACATTGACGTGCCTCAGTTGTTTGCGCCACCCAAAAAACGGCAAGCAACAGGGCGCCGTGATATCACACGAGCCGGTCAGGGTAAGGCGCATCCAACCGGCACCTATGAACACGAGCTACTGGCAACGCAACTGAGCAACAAAAAGATGATGCCATTTAAGTCGCGTGTCCGTGCCCGCGCTTTTGAAGATTACAGTGACTGGATCCGTCACGATGGTGAAGAGTTCTTGCTGGTGTTGGAAGGCAGCATTCGTTTTTACTCTGAGTTTTATGAAGCGATCACCCTTAATGAAGGAGACAGTGTTTATTACGATGCCACGATGGGACATATGTTGGCATCGGTCAGCGAGGATGACGCACTCATCTTGTGGGTGACCGCATCCTAACGCAATGTCACGAAAACTGGCGACGCGCATCGTCGACTAGCATTACTTTTTATCGCCATTTAGGCAGAACATGGAGTGAACAATGGCAGAGTTACTAACGACCCCACTACACGCATTGCACATTGAGATGGGCGCAAAGATGGTCCCCTTTGCTGGCTATGATATGCCCGTCCAATATGCGCTCGGTGTTCGCAAAGAGCATCTCCATTGCCGCGAACACGCAGGTCTGTTTGATGTATCGCATATGGGGCAGGTTCGTCTCGACGGAAAGGATGCAGCCAACGCGCTAGAAGCCTTAGTGCCTGTTGATGTCATTGATTTACCGGTAGGCAAACAACGTTATGGCGTGTTTACCAATGCACAAGGCGGTATTTTGGATGACCTCATGATTGCCAACCTAGGCGATCATCTCTTTCTGGTCGTTAACGCCGCCTGCAAAGCTCAGGACATTCAGCATCTGCGCGACAACTTGAAAGGGGATGTGACCGTCGAGGTGCTTGATGATCGTGCGTTGTTGGCACTACAAGGCCCGAAGGCGGCGCAAGTGTTGGCGACATTCAACCCGAAGGTTAATGACATGGTGTTCATGGACATTCAACCTGTTGAGATTAATGGCATTCACTGCGTGGTGAGTCGTTCCGGTTACACCGGTGAAGATGGGTTTGAAATTTCTGTACCGTCTGAACATGCAGAATCGCTCGCCAAAGCGCTGCTTGCCAATGACGACGTGGAATGGATTGGCCTAGGTGCACGTGATTCACTGCGTTTGGAATGTGGTTTGTGCCTGTATGGTCATGATTTGGATACCACCACTACGCCGATCGAAGCGAGCCTTATTTGGGCAATCAGTAAAGTGCGTCGTGCGGAGGGTGAGCGCGCCGGAGGCTTCCCCGGTGAGGCGAAGATTCTCGAGCAGATTGCGACTAAAGCGGTCAGCCGTAAGCGAATTGGTCTCTTGGGCCAAAGCAAAGCGCCTGTGCGTGAAGGCAGCAAGTTGTTCGAGGCCAACGATAACGAAATTGGTATCGTGACCAGTGGTACCTTTGGTCCCACTAAAGGCATGCCGGTTGCGATGGCGTATGTGTCACCGGAATTTACCGCGGTGGGCACGGAGGTGTTTGCCGAAGTACGTGGTAAAAAGCTGCCCATGACCGTCGAGAAAATGCCCTTTGTACCGCAGCGTTATTATCGCGGCTAAATGATTGTTACTCATATAGATGGCACACATCACTTATTGATTATGGTGAATAGGGGTTCGATGTGCCATCTTCATTTTTAATGACATTATACCGCGACTGTTTCGATTCGTTTCTAACTCACATAACTCAAATGGCTAAATTGCTGGCTGAATATGCCTATGTTAGCGTCTATAAAAGCGTAGGACTTGGGTATGGGTTGTGGATAACGAAAAGCCTTATTTTTCCTATTGGGGAAAAGCCAGTGCTGATTTAGGAGGCGGAGATGCTTATCACCAGCTGGCCTATCACTGTTTGGACGTAGCGGCCGTTAGCTATCACCTCCTTCATAAAGAGCGGCCGCTCACGAAAGCCATTGCGGAATTTCTCGAACTCTCTCCGGAACAGCTACGAACCCTATGGTGTTTCATGATATCGCTTCATGACTTAGGCAAGTATGCGTCCGCATTTCAGGAACTGAACCTCAGTGTTTCCGCTGCCCTATTAAACCCTCGAAGTAAAAAAGAATATGACGGGCGAGAATACCGACATGACAGGCTAGGGTATTATTTCTGGCAGCAGCATGAGACTGAGATAGTTCAAGCTATTTGTGGTCAATCGTTCGGTTCAATGGATGATGAAACAGCTGTCTATGAAACAGTTGACGTGCTGGCGCAATGTGTATTAGGACATCATGGCCAGCCAGTCAATCGGCAAATGCCGCCGTGGATTAAGTCTTTTACGGAAGAGCGTAACCATGATGCGGTGACAGCATTCATTGCCGATATTAGTGAGTTGTTTCAGCCAAAAATTAACATAGAGACATTATCGTCTGATAATTGGCGAGCGAAACTTGAACAAGTGAGCTGGCAACTCGCAGGGCTGGCCGTACTTGCGGATTGGATGGGTTCAGATACTCACTTTTTTCCCTACGTCTCTCAGCCTCAACCGCTTGAACAGTATTGGCTTCACGCGCTGGTATGTGCCGAACAAGCGCTGGACCATACCGACTTATCTCGCACACTGACAGTGACACCTTTTAGTGCCTTTTCCGATATCTTCCCTTTTTCTCCAACACCTTTGCAGGCTTGGGCAGCGTCGGTAGAAATTAACGACCAACCTCAGCTTTTTATTTTGGAGGATATGACAGGGGCAGGGAAGACTGAAGCCGCGCTCACACTCACACATCGATTAATGGCTGCTGGTGCCGCCGATGGTTTTTATTTTGGCTTGCCGACCATGGCGACATCCAATGCCATGTTTGATCGAGTCGCCGATCACTATACGCAAATGGTGAAACTTGGTGAGGGAGAACAAGCCAGTATTACGCTGGCACACGGTGCCCGTGATATGAATGACCGATTTCGAGAAATGGTGCACACCTCAGGTACGGTAGATAGCAACTATCACCAGCGTGATGCAACCGTGACGGCACAATGTAATGCTTGGCTTGCGGATTCACGCAAAAAAGCGTTGTTGGCACCTGTTGGCGTGGGCACCATTGATCAAGCGTTGCTCGCTGTTCTGCCTCGTCGGCACCAATCTTTGCGCTTGCTGGGGTTGAACCGAAAGATCCTGATTTTTGATGAAATCCACGCAGCGGATGAATATATGCTCGCCTTGTTGGAAAGCTTATTATCATTGCATCTGCATCAGGGCGGCTCGGTTATATTGTTAACGGCTACCTTATCTCAGCAACAACGGCAACGCTTATGCCAAGTTTGGCAGCAAGCCGCCGGTTTAGCCCCTGTGATGCCGAGTCAGGATCACTTCCCTTTAGCTACCCAAGTGGCGATTGATAAAGCCCCAGCGCTGAAAGAAACCGCTATTGCTCGGCAAGCTAAACAAAAACGTGCGGTTGCAGTAGATATGCTCACTCAGTTTGATGACTGTTTAGCAACTGTGTTGACGGCGGTTGCTAAAGGGCAATGCGTGGTTTGGATAAGAAATACCGTGGATGATGCACGTGAAGCGTATGAAACGTTACTGAGTCGGCTTGATCATCCCGAACGGTGCCATTTATTTCATAGCCGATTTATCTTAGCCGATCGAAAAAATATTGAGAAAACCGTTCTCGACAATTTTGGTAAAAGCAGTTCGCAATCAGAGCGTCAAGGTCGTGTATTAGTTGCGACTCAAGTTTTTCAAGAGAGCTTAGATGCTGACGCTGATGTAATGATATCCGATATTTGTCCGATTGATGACTTGATCCAACGCGCGGGACGTTTGCACCGTCATAAAAGAAACAAACAAGGTGCCTATATTGCGCAAGGTGACGACGAACGCGACCCTCCCGTTCTCTATATTCATGCCCCCTCTTGGGAAGATAAGCCGAAAGCCGACTGGCTAAGTCGTCACTTTCAACCCACGCAATTTGTTTATCGCTCACCTGGACGACTTTGGTTGGGGCTTAGAAAACTACGCCAATTAGGTGAAATCTGTATGCCAATGCATGCACGCGAGTTGGTTGAAGCCGTTTACAGTGATGAAGCACTAGCACAAATTCCAACCGCGCTCCAACCTATGGAAGAAGAGTATTTGGGGAAAACATACAGTATTGGCGCGAGAGCACAGTCGCAATGTATTGATTGGCAATATGGTTATTGTGATCGCAGTGCAGACTATTGGTTTGATGATGAAACAGATATTAGTACCCGCTATAACGACATAGAAACCGTGGACGTTTTGCTGGTTAACGAACAAGCAGGTGAACTAGTGCCAATAGCAAAAGACAATCGATTTGCAGTGGCGCTGAGTACGGTCAAGCTGTCAAAAAGAAAGTACGCCGAACAACTTGCGCCTTTGCCCGAGCGGCTTGAGCCTGCATTGACAAAGTTGATCGAGCAACACCCTCATGTGAAATATATGAAAATTTGGTTGCCCGAAAACGATTCTCGCTTTGCTTATAGCGAGGAAAAAGGATTTTACGAGCGGCCACAGGAGGCGACATGAATTTAATTCAAGACCCATGGTTGGATTATATCCATCGTAATGGCGACATTAAGAAACGGCCGATCACTGCGATATGTGATCCCGACGTCGTAGATTTTTCACTACCAAGGGCCGATTTTTATGGCGCAGCGTATCAGTTTGCTATTGGCTTATTACAAACTGCGTTTGCGCCAAAAGATTTGTCACAATGGCACCATTACTTTAAAACGCCACCGGCCGATGTTGTTTTGGAAGAAGCTTTTAATCAGGTCAGTCACGCCTTTAATGTGGTTGGAGAAGGTCCCTTATTTATGCAGGATTTTGACTCCCTCGAGGATGCGCCATCGACCACGGTCTCAGGGCTATTGATAGAAGCGCCTGGCGCAAACGGCATAAAGAACAATACCGATTATTTTATCAAGCGGGGTATTGGCCAAGTGTTGTCTCTCGAAATGGCAGCGTTGGCTTTGTTTACTTTTCAAATTAATACCGTTCCAAATCGTGGGTGTAAAAATGGGCGTGCCGGATTAAGGGGAGTTGGTCCTCTAACAACCTTGATTATGCCTACTAATACCAAGTCTACTCTTTGGCATAAGCTCTGGCTTAATATTATTAATCGGAAAGACTTTAAATATAATGAACCATGTTTTAGCGATGCTTCTGTTTTTCCTTGGTTAGGAAAAACGAAAGTAAGTGATAAGCCAGGTTCTGAAATATACCCATCCAACCTTCACCCCTTACACATGTATTGGGCAATGCCATATCGAATAAGACTATCTTGTGAAAATAGAGTTGCATGCTGTGATATCTCGGGAGAAAAATCATACTCAGTATCATCGTGTAAATTTAAAGGGTATGGGAATAGTTATAAGGGAAATTGGATTCATCCTCTAACGCCTTATCGAGTTAAGAAGGAAAGTGGTGAGAATAAATATTTACCATTTGGCGGGCATTGCAACGAATTTTACCATAAAAACTGGACGTCATTATTTCTTAATCACGATTCTTATGGTCTGAAGTGCGCACAAGTAGTTGATAGGTTCTACTCATTACGTTTAAATAGTCAAGATGGTGTTGATCCACATATCCCAAGATTATGGATGTTTGGCTATGATATAAATAATAGTGCTCGTGTCGACGGCTGGTACTCTTCCACTTTTCCCATTTTTTATTTGGATTTAAATAAGAAAAATGAAATAGTACTAGAAGTTAACACACTACAAGATTTATCGGTAAAAAGTCTTAAGCAGCTACGCGACCAAATTAAAAATGCGTGGTTTGATCGTCCAAAGGATGCGAAAGGCGATACATCTTTTATCGATCTCGCGTTCTGGCAGAAGACGGAGTCTGGTTTTTTTACTGCCGTGTCGCAGTTGATTGAAAATATAGAGCAAGAAGACGAGAGCTTAACCCCGGAACAAGCAAAAAAATGGCTCAACATATTACGCGCTGTATGTTTCGACTTATTTGATGGTTATGCCATGACTGAGCTGGGTAATGCGAGGAATATGGCGAGACGGATTAAAGCGAGACAGACTCTGAGCTGGTGGCTATTTAACAGTAAAGATATAAAAGCATTTATTCGTGAACACGATATTGCGATTGATAAGGAGATCGCCTAATGGATAGTACACTACAACATAGTGTTTTACGCTGGTGGCAAAGTATGTACTTATCACCGAATGAATTATACAAAAAAGGTATCACGCCAGCCCCAAACGCACAAAAAGCACAGCTAAAACGTTGTCGAGATCTTGACGCCGTTATGCTGACGCCAGGGTTTCGTGCCTTATGGCAAAGCTTGCCTGCGCCTATAACGGAGCATGCCACATCAAATGACATGGAATGCTGGGCAGCTATTGCTGGTGCGCTAGTACATGTGAAGCATGATAGCGCACACAATCTGGCGACGGCGGCGGGGAGCAAAGCACAGAGTGATAAATCGAGAGTGAGTGAGCTGCGCTTTGCACAACTGCAAGATACCAAGACACCGGATGAATTTCTGCGCCGTTTAAGAAGGATCCTGCATCAGCTTGATCACAGTGTTTTGGTTTCATCTTTGGCGAAAGATATCTATCAATGGTTTGGGGAACACAGCCAATTTTATCCTCGCCAAGCAGATAAACGCATCACTGTCCAATGGGCAATGGACTATTACCGCGCAGCGGGAACTAAATAGAAAAAAGGAAAAGAGAATGAGCCAATTTATTCAACTACACCTACTGACTTCGTATGCGCCTTCTAATCTGAACCGTGACGATTTAGGTCGGCCCAAAACCGCAAAAATGGGCGGATTTGAGCGCTTGCGTGTGAGCTCGCAAAGTTTAAAACGTCATTGGCGGACATCAGAAGTCTTTGAAACGGCGTTGGCAGGTAAAATTGGGATTCGGACCAAACGTTTCGGCCGACAGTTATACAGTGAGCTTATCGAACAAGGTGTGACCGAAAAATCCGCCAAAGTATGGGCGGCAGAGATAGCAGGGGTTTTTGGTCAAATCAAAAAAGATCAACTAGATATCGAGCAACTTGTTCATATTAGCCCAGAAGAGCAAGATGCAGCACGCTCTTTGATCGCGATATTGGCAGAGGAAAATCGTGCGCCAAAAAAAGAAGAACTGGACTTATTAAAGGCAGATCATGCAGCAGCCGACATCGCCTTATTTGGCCGTATGCTAGCCTCTTCGCCATCGTTTAATGTGGAGGCCGCCTGCCAAGTTGCGCATGCATTGAGTGTTCATAGCGTGGTTGTGGAAGATGATTATTTTACCGCTGTGGATGATTTGAACAACAAAGAGGAAGATGCGGGCTCTGCTCACCTTGGTGAAGCGGGTTTTGCGGCCGCTTTATTCTATTCCTATATCTGCATCAACAAAACGCAGTTGATTGACAACTTACAGGGCGATGAGGCACTTGCTGATAGCGCGATCAAAGCCCTGACGGAAGCGGCGGTGAAAGTGGCGCCTTCAGGTAAACAAAATAGCTTTGCTTCACGTGCTTACGCGAGTTTTGTTTTAGCCGAGAAAGGCGAACACCAACCAAGACAATTGTCGGTAGCGTTTCTTAAACCTGTAAACGATCCCGATCAAGGTCAGGCGGCCGTAGCGGCGCTCAACGATCAAGTACAAAAATTCGATCAAGTATATGGTGAGTGTGCAGATAGCCGCTATGCATTAAATGTATTTGAGGGTACCGGCTCTTTTGATGAATTACTCAAATTCGTCACAGAATAAGTGGGAGGCAAGATGCGAGATTATCTTGTTTTTCGATTGTACGGGCCGCTAGCCAGTTGGGGTGAGCCAGCCGTCGGTGGCGACAGACCCACCAGCGCTTATCCGTCGAGATCAGCAGTACTTGGATTACTTGGAGCGGCACTTGGCATCAAACGGGATGATAAGGTACAGCTTTCAAGTCTGCAACAAAGTGTATGTATCGGCATCAAACAGTGTGTACCGGGTTCGCTTTTGCGTGACTACCATACCGCGCAGGTGCCGAGTCACGATAAAAAGCGCATACATCGCACGCGCCAAAGTGAATTAAAAACGGGAAAGAAACTACAAACTGTGCTCTCAAAACGTGATTATCGTTGTGACGGTTTGTGGGTCGTTGCAGTGTGGCTCGCGCCCTCGGCTACGATGTCATTAAACGAGTTTAAAAAGGCGTTATTAAAGCCTGTGTATCCCCTTTCTTTGGGGAGAAAAGCATGTCCACCGGCCTTACCACTACAACCTACCTTAGTGGCCAATGCTGATTTAAAGTCAGCATTAGATATGGAGTTTCCAGCGATAACAGCATCGAATAAAAGCGATGCACTCTGGTTGGGGGCGACACCTTATGTGACTTACTTTTGGGAAGGCGATGTGGGAGAAATCAATGATGAGCGTGTATTAACCACCCACCCTTGGGATGACCCTATCAATCGCAGTCGTTGGCAATTTAAACAACGCGTTATGCATCAATTGACGGTAGAGGAGGCCAATGATGTATCTGTCTAAAGTCCGGCTACTGTCATCCGCACAAGCAGTTAAACTTATCTCAAAATTTGGCCGCAATGGTGCATACAGTGCTCACCAAATCATTTGGCAACTCTTTCGTCATGCGAGTGAGCGACCGTTTATATATCGAGAGGAGCAAGAACAAACCACGGGACGGCCTCTGTTTTATGTGCTTTCTACTATTCCACCACAAGATGAAACCGGTGTGTTCGACCTCCAAGTCAAGCCATTTTCGCCCCAGTTATACAATGGCCAGAGACTTCATTTTCAGCTAAGGGTTAACCCGACGATTTGTGTGACAGATGCAAAAGGAAAGCGACAGCGGCACGATGTCCTTATGCATGCGAAAAAGCAGGTGGGGGAAGTGAGCGCTATCGCATTGCAGGAAACTATGGATAAGGCCGCGCAACAATGGCTTTGTGATGAAAATCGATTGTCGCAGTGGGGTGTTACATTCGATAACGTACCAACGATTGAGGGATATACCCAACATCAAAGTCGGAAAAAGAATGGCGCGCATGTGCAGTTTTCGAGTGTGGATGCTCGCGGTACTTTAACGCTCCAAGACAGCGAACGCTTTTTGGAACAATACGCAAAAGGTTTTGGGCGCGCCAAAGCTATGGGTTGTGGGTTAATGCTGATTCGGCCTGCGTAGATATCGGCCAATAAATATGGAGGAACCATGGGGTTCATTCCGTTAAAACCTATCCCGATAAAAGACAGGCGTTCGATGGTTTTTGTCGGGATGGGGCGCATTGATGTGCGTGATGGTGCCTTTGTTGTGATTGATGAGGTGAATGGTGAACGAATGCATATCCCAGTGGGCTCAGTGGTATGCATTATGTTGGAGCCGGGTACGCGCATCAGTCATGCTGCGGTTAAACTCGCGGCAACAACGGGTACATTATTGATTTGGGTCGGTGAAGCAGGAGTGAGACTGTATTCTGTGGGGCAACCTGGCGGTGCGCGGTCTGATCGTCTTTTATACCAAGCGCAGCTTGCGCTTGACCCTGATTTACGTCTAAAAGTCGTGCGTAAAATGTTTGAGCGACGATTTGGTGAGCCGGCGCCTCAAAGACGTAGTGTTGAACAATTACGTGGTATTGAAGGGGCTCGAGTACGCAACAGCTACAAAATATTGGCCAAGCAATACGGCGTTGAATGGCATGGCCGCAACTATGATCCAAATGACTGGGATAAAGGCGATGTGACCAATCAATGTATTAGTGCGGCGACCAGTTGCCTTTATGGCGTGACTGAAGCGGCTATTTTAGCAGCTGGTTACGCGCCGGCGATTGGATTTATCCACTCGGGTAAACCACTTTCGTTCGTTTATGATATTGCAGACATTGTTAAATTTGACACGGTCGTACCACTCGCCTTCAAAGTTGCCGCTTCTTCACCCGCGGCACCTGACAGACAAGTACGCCTTGCTTGTCGTGAACTCTTTAGAACCAGCAAGTTATTGAAAAATATTATTCCGATGATCGAAGAGGTATTAGCGGCAGGTGATATTACACCGCCTGAACCGCCTCATGACGCCCAACCACCAGCTATACCTGAGCCAAAATCAATCGGTGATAGCGGACATAGGAGCGGCTAGATAATGAGTATGCTTGTTGTCGTCACCGAAGCCGTACCGCCAAGGTTACGTGGCAGACTTGCTGTCTGGCTGCTCGAAGTTCGCGCTGGTGTTTATGTGGGCGATGTAACACGTCGCGTGCGGGAAATGATTTGGGAGCAGATAACTGAACTCGCTGATGTAGGCAACGTGGTGATGTGTTGGGCGGTGAATAATGAATCAGGTTTTGACTTTCAAACTTATGGTGAGAATCGCCGAGAGCCTGTCGATTTGGATGGTTTAAGGTTGGTGGTATTCAAGCCGAGTGATGAGGATAAATAAGCCCAGTTTGCTCTTTAAAAAGTTGGTAGAAAAATGCAGGTCGATTTTTGTTATATAAAACAGTAATATCCGTTTAGAGTGTTCCCCGTGCCCACGGGGATGAACCGATTATTTATCCGTCGCTCACCCTCATCACAGTGTGTTCCCCGTGCCCACGGGGATGAACCGCGGGCGTAAGTGATATAATTTACGCATAGCGAGTGTTCCCCGTGCCCACGGGGATGAACCGAAACCCCGCACAGTGGCGGGGTGTGGTTAGTTGTGTTCCCCGTGCCCACGGGGATGAACCGATAGTGAGGCAGGTTAGCTCTAATGTGCTCCGGTGTTCCCCGTGCCCACGGGGATGAACCGCAATCAGAGCAGCAGGCGCGGGAGCACGCGGAGTGTTCCCCGTGCCCACGGGGATGAACCGGCACCATCCTTTTATTGCAGCAAGGGCGGCGAGTGTTCCCCGTGCCCACGGGGATGAACCGCATGTAGACGCCATGCGATTCGTATTCACCGTGTGTTCCCCGTGCCCACGGGGATGAACCGCTGACAATCAATCTCTGGAATGTTTGTCGTGAGTGTTCCCCGTGCCCACGGGGATGAACCGTGTCCAGAATGCGGAAGCGGATTAATCCGACGGTGTTCCCCGTGCCCACGGGGATGAACCGTGCAAATATACGGCCTTTGACAACAAAGGAAAGTGTTCCCCGTGCCCACGGGGATGAACCGCAGTTTTTGATATAAAGGAATCCCTTTTTGTTGTGTTCCCCGTGCCCACGGGGATGAACCGCAATAACAACGAAATGACACTGGATAGCTCTGGTGTTCCCCGTGCCCACGGGGATGAACCGCAGGAACGCGACTACATCCGCAAGCGCAGGCAGTGTTCCCCGTGCCCACGGGGATGAACCGGCGGTGTGTTCGTGGTCAAGTGCTAATCCGCGCGTGTTCCCCGTGCCCACGGGGATGAACCGCACGCACTCAGCGGCGTATGTTTGCGGTAATTGTGTTCCCCGTGCCCACGGGGATGAACCGACAGTGCCGAAGATACGGAACCCTATGATGGAGGTGTCGATTTAGATGATTGGTGATTGCAGTACTGCAATCTCTCTTGCGATTACTTAGTTAGTGCATCTGCGTGGCGTTGTTTCCTAAATCATTGAACTTATCATCCGAGCCGCGATCAGATTATCAAAGCCTCAAAACAGGTCTCAGATGATGAGCAAAGCCAAGTACAAAATCAGCAATTGTAAGCAATACAATCAAGCACTGATTAATCGTGGTTCGATTACCTTTTGGGTTGATGACGCCGCTATCCAGACTTGGCACTGCAAAGAGCATCATGGCAAACGAGGCAGAGGCTTTACCTTTACCGATGGTGCCATTGAAACCGCGCTGATGGTTAAAGGTATTTTCAAGCTCCCTCTTCGCACCCTGCAAGGCTTTCTCGACTCGATATTTGGTCTGATGGACGTACCGCTAAAATCGCCGTCATACAGTTGTATCAGTAAACGAGCGAAGACGGTCGAGGTTAACTACCGATTACCCAGTCGTGGACCCGTTGCTCACGTCGTTATTGATGCCACTGGGTTAAAAGTGTTCGGCGAGGGAGAGTGGAAAACGCGCAAACATGGCAAGGAAAAACGCCGTGTTTGGCGCAAGCTGCATCTCGCGATTGACGACAGTACACATGAAGTGATTTCTGCCGTCGTGAGCTTAGCGTCTGTCGGCGACAATGAAGCCCTACCGACACTACTCAACCCGTTACGCCGAAACATCGCCCAAGTCAGCGCTGACGGTGCTTACGATACGAAAGCCTGTCATCAGGTGCTCAAGAAAAAAGGCATCAAACCGACCATTCCACCGCGTAGCAACGCGGGTTACTGGGAGGATGGCCACCCTCGCAATGCAGCCGTCAGCGCCTTGAAATCGCGTAACTTGGAAGACTGGAAACAAGAAGAGGCTTATCACCAACGCTCTCTGTCTGAAACAGGCATGCCTCGATACAAAACGTTAATCAACCCTAAGCTGACCCTACGCAACTATGATGCCCAAGTTGGCGAAGCATTGGCCAACGTGAAAGCAATAAACAAAGTCATAAGACTTGGTATGCCTGTTAGTTACCGAATTGACTGAGGGGAGCAATCCCATTGAGATCAGTGCGTTGGGTGACTGATTTGACCAACAATGCCTATCTGCGTTATCGTAGTTATGTTGTTTTCTTATTAATTAATATCGCCTTTTATAGCAGTTAGGGGTGGTCGCTTTGGTTTCTATTTCTTACAACGAACTTATATGTATACTCAGCGATTTTGGTTTGTCCTAGTTTGTGTTTTCACTTTGCTAGGTGTTGTGGCAGCTTACGGATGGTTCGCGGAAACCGTCAAATTTGGTGGTTTTATTGCAACGGGTAGTCTGCTCCTTGCAATGGGTTGTTTTCGATTTGCTATTAAAAATAAAGACCCTGATGTCATTTTTGGGGCGTGGGGTGGAGTTGAAAACGCTCCTAATATTACGGAAGAGTGGGTAGGAGAAAAGATTCTACAGGACTCAATTGAAATTGATCCAGATTGGGTGGGTTCACTTGCATGGTTAGGAAACCCTGATAGATTAGAATAAGGATCTGCGTAAAAAACCCAGCTTTGGAAGCTGGGTTTTTTTGGCTTTTTTAAAAGAATTACAAGCCTTTCAACGCGTTCGCATCAACCTTTGGCTTGTCCCCAAAGTTGTCCGGCTCTGGAGGTGGTGCAGGTTTATCTTCTTCAAGCGGTTGGAAGACATTGAATTCACTGTCCCCATCGACTTTTTGTCGCCGCTGAGCATTGCTTTGATTATTCAAAGATTCCATTACATAGGTTCTTTTGCCTTAGGGATACTTCCCCGTGCCCATGGGGATAAACCGCAACTCGCTGTCCTTGTATTCATAGAGATGCTATTTGTGGTAGCACTGACGAGACTTATTGAGAAGGCCGATACCTCAATAACTCGGCCTTTGACTATATAAATAAACTAGCAATTGCTAAGCTGCTCAACCGCCTCTAGGGCTTGCGCACCATAAATCAGCGAAGGGCCGCCGCCCATTAAAATGGCAACGTTGATCGCCTCTACACATTCTTGCTTGGTCGCACCGTGCTTTAATGCGGCGGCAACATGTGCGCCGATACAGCCATCGCAACGCGCGGCAATACCAATCCCTAGTGCAATCAACTCTTTGGTTTTTACATCAAGGTCGCCTTCAGCCATTGCGGCACGATGAAGCTGACCAAATGCCGCCAGAGTCTCACTGCTGTTTGCTTTAAATTGTTTATTTAACGCCAATTGTTGCTCATTGATTTCTTGATAGTTTTTCTTGGTCATAGTCCCACCTTTTATTTTAGCTTTGACTAATATATTTGCTTTGTGTGTAGGATGCAATCCGTGTCCATGATTTATAATTGATTGCCTAGAAATCTTTCTCATCCTGTTGGTTTCGATTTGCCAGCGCCGTTAAATCCGCTTTTTTATGGCTGCCTGACAATGCCTGTTCTAGTCTCAATAAGTCACTATTGATAGTTGACATGTTAATGCTGAACGGTAGGTAGTCACTGACGGGGGTCAGTTATGAGTATTAAAAAACGCATTTTAGCCATTGTGTTGACAGGGGTGGTACTGCCGACGTTGATTATTGCCATTGTTGCCCTGTATCAGTTTCGAACGAGTACCTTGATCAGCTACGAACAAAGCTCATACAAAGAAATGCAGCACATTGGTAATGCGTTTAAGTTCTATCTACAAGGCCTGTCTGCCAACGCGAAAATGTTAGCCAATAGCCAAGCGTTGCAAGAGCTTGATGGCAGTGTCGCCAAATACATGGGCCCGTCAAAGCCAATGACATCGCTTCAAAATAGCTCGGTCGAAGCCCGTGCGTTTAAATTGTTGGATGCAATGGGTAATTCGCGTGATGATTTCGCCTATGTCTTTCTCGGTTTAAGCGATGGGGGCTACATTCAGTGGCCGCAAGGGGAGTCTGGCGATTACGACCCTCGGCAGCGCCCTTGGTTTCAGACGGGGGTAGGAAGTGGTAACAACCCTGTTCGAGTCCCTTCCTACCAAGATATTACAACAGGAGCGCCTTTACTGGATTATGTTATCGAATTTCAGGCGCAAGACGGGTTAACCGGGGTGGTGGGTGTTGATGTTACCTTGGAGGCATTGACCAATATGCTTGGCGAGGTCACGCTCGGCCAGTCAGGTTACATTGTGCTGGTGGAAGATACCGGCACCATCTTAGCCGATCCTAATAACCCAGATAACAACTTTGAATCCGTAGACAGCGTGAATAGCGTCTATAGTGGTCAATCGCTAAGCCGTGCGCTCAAGGCGGTGTCATTTGATGGTGAGTCTTATTTTGTTAACCAGTATCAAGCGCCCGATAGCGGCTGGCGTTTAATTGGTATTGTGCCTCAGCAAGAAGTGTTAGGGCAGGTGAATCAACTGCAAACCGTGATTATCTCGATTGGTGTACTTTTAGTGGTGATTTTCGGGGTGCTGGGCTTCTTTATGGTTAACCGAATCTCTGCCTCGATTGTTGCGGTGAGTGATGGGCTCAGTGATGCGGCAAGCGGTGAAGGTGACTTAACTAAACGTTTGCCGGTAACCAGCAAAGATGAGCTAGGCACGACCGCCACTGCCTTTAACCAGTTTGTGGATGTGATCCAAGAGCTGATTATTGGCATTAAAGATCGCTCGCTGAAACTTACATCTCATGCCGATCATACCACCCAGTTTGCTGAGCAGCTTGATGGTGCGAGTCATCAGCAGCGCTCAGGGCTCGAGCAGATTGCGACCGCGTTTCATCAAATGGTCGCGACGGCCAATGAGGTATCGCAAAACTGTAATCAGACGGCTGATTCGGCGCAGCAATGCCAATCAGAAGTTGATCGCGGCATGGCCTTGATGAATAACACGCGCGCCGCAGTGCAAGAAATGGCGACCACGCTCAACGAAGCGGATAGCGCCATGGCTGAGCTTACGAAAGAAAACGACAATATCACCGCTATGCTGGATACCATTCGTGGTATTGCCGAGCAAACCAACCTATTGGCGCTGAATGCGGCGATAGAGTCTGCACGCGCGGGGGAGCATGGGCGAGGCTTTGCCGTAGTGGCGGATGAGGTTCGGGTGCTGTCGCAAAAGACCACCAAATCAACCGAAGAAATTGACGAGTTGTTACAAGCCCTGACTCAACGGACTAGCCAGCTGTCAGAAAAGCTACAGGGCAGTGTGGAACACTCGCAGACGACCACCGAGGCAACCGAAGAAGCCCTGAGTGTATTTGGTACTATTCAAGAGTTGGTGGGGCAGATCCATGATATGGCCGCGCAAATTGCCACCGCAACAGAAGAGCAGCACTCGGTATCGGAAGACATTAATCAGAATGTGACCAACGTATTGGATGGTGCGAATAGTGCCGCGGAAACCGCGGAACAAACTAACGCAACGGCGGCCGAGTTACGTATGGTGGCGACTGAACTCTCAGAGTTGGTAAACCGATTCAAAACCGACAAACCCAGCACATAACGGCGCTATCTTTAAACAGGAGCGCCAAAGAGGAACGGCGAGCAAGTAGGCTCGCCGTTTTATTGTGCACGTGATGTTTATCGCTACACCACTTCAACAAATCCCATTAGACCGGTTTTCATGTGCTCAATGACATGACAATGATACATCCACCGGCCAGGGTTATCGGCCACAAAGGCTGCCTTGGCGTGGCCATTTTTACCCAATAGCACGGTATCGGTATGGAAAGGTGTCACGGGTTTACCGTCCATTTCCAGCACGGTAAAGGTATGACCATGTAAATGGATTGGGTGGTGGTACTGAGTAACATTCTTTAAATCGAAAATATAGGTTTTGCCCCGTTCGAGCGTTGCGATCGGATCGGGAATATTGCCTTTGCTCATTCCCTCCCATGCGCGTTTGTTCATCAGCCAAAATTCGTGCTTCCCTTTGCCTTGCTTATCGGCGGGTGTGATTGCGCCGGCCCATTCAAAGACAAAGTGTCGCGTTTCCGCATTCGCCAAGTCAGGAGTGGCCACTGGATTAAGTGGCAGGGCGGGCAAAGGTTTTTCGACCAAGGTGGATGGCGTTGTGGTAAAGCTAGCCAGTAGGAAAGGAAAACGGCCTTTCATGTACATGATCTCAACATTGGTTCCGGCTTTGGGGGCGACTAAACCAATATCGAGTCGCATACCGGGCGCGATCTTGTGCTCTTCGAGTCGTCGAGGCGTCGCGATCGGATTACCGTCAATGGCAACAATCCAAGCGTCCGCACCGCGGACTTGAATAGGATAAGTCAGGGTATTATCGACGTTGGCTAAACGCAGGCGAGTGGTGGCATTTTCTTGTAGTTCATACTTAGGTTGATGAACACCGTTCACCGTGCCCCATTCACCCGGCGTTCCCATTCGGGCGCTGTAACGAGGAATGGCGAGATCTTTCCATTGCCCTTGGGGGTCGAGGTGCCAATGTTTGAGCATGAGTACATGCTCTTCGTCAAACGCGACCGGTGACGCTTCTTCCACCACAATGGTGCCCACCAAGCCTTTGCCCAATTGCACCACAGAGTTCATGTGAGGATGATACCAAAAGGTGCCAGCGTCAGGCGGTGTAAAGCGATAAGTAAAGGTTTCGCCCGGCTGAATAGGGGGTTGGGATAAAAAGGGTACACCGTCCATTTCAATCGGAATACGGAGTCCATGCCAATGAATGGTGGTGGGTTCATTAAGGTTATTGGTAAAGTGAATTGTCACGGGCTCGCCCTGACGGCAGCGAATCGTGGGCGCAGGGATCTTGCCGTTAAATGCCAATACATCCGTTTGATGGCCGGGCACTAAAGATGCTGTGCTTGGCTCAGCGCTTAAGTGATATTCCCACATGCCATTATCTCGTGATGCGGATACCAGCGAACAAGCAGGAAGGGCGGACAACGCAGCGAAAGCAGCGGAAGATTGGAGAAAGCGACGTCGAGTGAGGCCATGCACTGGCATGCCTTGGTCACGGCAAGTCATAAGAATACCTTTCGAATCAAATAATCGGCTTACTATACCGTGAACGCGTCAAAGTGAGAAAGATTATCAATTGACCCTGTGAGGCAGTTAAAATAAGCCAGCAACAGACTGCTGGCTCGATAGTCGGATTATTGACGGTGAAAAATGTCGAGGCCAGATGCTTGATTTATGGCGGGTAATGCTTCGAATTCAGGCTTGGCAATATAATACCCTTGGAAGAAGTCGATGCCTAAATCGTGCAAGCAGCGTAATTCTCTCTCAGTTTCTATCCCTTCGGCAATAATTTGACGCCCTAGCTCCTCACACATTGCCACACTGTGGCGAACAATGGCCTGTTTCACTGGGTCAGTATCAATATCTCTCACCAGCGCCATATCGATTTTAATAATATTGGTATCAATATTAGCCAGTGCCGTTAAGCCAGAGTAACCGGCGCCGAAATCATCAATGGCGGTAATAAAGCCTTGCGAGCGGTAATAGCGAATAATGCGTTGAATATGATCATAATCAAGCACTTCTTCCCCTTCGGTAAACTCAAACAAGATGCGATCGAGCGGAAACTGGTGTTCGCGCGCGGCTTTAAGGGTGGTTTGAATACAACGTTCGGGCTCGTAAACAGCATTAGGCATAAAGTTAATGCTCAAAAAGCAGGGGATCTCGAGCTTTGCCGCTAATGACACCGCTTTAATACGGCAGGTCTGATCAAATTGATACTGATTGTCGGCGTTTACATGTTTAAAAACACTGCCCGCACCGCTGCCATCCATGCCTCGTACCAGCGCTTCGTATGCGAACACACGCCCAGTGGATAATTGAACAATGGGCTGAAAGGCCATTGAAAAGGCAAAAGGGAGCGGTTTTTTGTTTTTGCAGGCATCACATTGGGAGGCGGAATGTGTCATAGATTTAAATATCAATGGAATAAAGGTGTTTTCACAATAGTAGATGGTGCGTGTCTTTAATGCGAGTCAAGGTGTCTAATCTCTGCGCCACGACGAGTTATCTACAATGAGAAATTAAGTTGGCACTAGATATGCTTAATAATTAAGCGGCAATATCAGGCGCTTTTTTGACGTCGTGCGATACAAAAAGTATGGCATACGGATGAACAAGCTGCTTTTTGCTGATAATGGCGACAAAGTGACCAAATTTGGTTTATACCTTAATAAGGTTGTTAAACGACCGAAAATACCAGATGTGCCGGTTCAAGGTAGCTGGCCAGTGACAGAGGATGAACGTCATGCTTGCTGAAAAACGGGATGAAATAGACAACCCCCTGATTTGGCCAATACTCAGTATCTTGGAATCTACGCGACAAAGCTGGAAAGTGCATCACCTTCTCAGTGAGTTGCAAAAAAACACCATCATGGCAGAGCTGGATGCTGACCCGCATCTTGATCTGTTTAAGCGCAATTTTTTGATAATGAATGCGCTATACCAACTGCAAGAGATGTTGCTACCTCAGCAGTGGTTGCAGGTGGAGTCAATGGACATTCAATTGCAGTGGCGTGTCGGCGGTAATGGTTTTGTGGCAAACGAAATCGATTATCAAGATCCACTCCGTGAATATTACATGGATTGGAACAACTACGACGCTAGCCGAGACGATGTCAAAGAGCTTCTATCGTCGTTTTGGAAGCATTATCAACGCCATATTGGTAATGATGCACCGGGCGAAACCATGCTGGAGCGCAAAAAAGCGCTAACCGTACTTGGGTTGGATGAGCACGCTAGTGAGCATGAGATCCGTCGACAGTGGCGTAAAATGGCGTTGAAGTGGCACCCAGACCGTCCTGAAGGCGATGCGACCACGTTTCGTGAAATGTGCGAGGCTTGGCAAAGCCTGCGTCTTTAATTCCGCCCTCAGCAAGCAAATACAGGGTGTGGTGACACACCCTGTATGGTAGTGGTTAGGCGTTGTTGAGGCCACGGCTGCGTAGCTCAAAGATAAGCTTTTCAGCGCTGCATTCAAATTGCATTTTGATATGTGCACTGTCGCCGCTAATTTGCTCGGCGTTAAAGTCGTGCTTGACGGCAGGGTTAACACTTTGTGCGAGCGAGAGGTACTGCTCAAAGCGCGCCTGCATTGCCTCGACGCTGTCGGCATGAATCGTCACTTCCGCGACTTCATCTCCTTCTGAGATAATATAACCAATTTCCGCGCTTACACCGCACGCGTCACATGCGTCAGTTTGATTCTCTTTCATGGTTGTCCCCTACGAGATAAAGCTGCAGGCGTCAAAATAGGCTTATCGCCTGCAATAAAGATGTCATGCTGATCTTTAGCAGAGTCTTGATTGTGGCACATTGAGATAGGTCAGGTTTTGCAGGAGTTTGTAGCACGATGCATCATTGTCAGCAATCTAATTGTAAGCAATAGGTGGCGAATAAAAAATCACCCACCATCAGCGTATGCCAATCGTGGGTGATCGTCAGAGCATCTTGGTAGAATGCGCTAGACCCAGTCTTCTTCCCATTGGACCAAGGTGCCTTTTGGCCAGTTCGCGCCAACCTCGTGGTACTCTTGCTCTAGCTTATGGCGGCGAATTTTAAGTGTTGGCGTGAGTTTTCCGTTCTCAATGCTCCAAGGTTCTTTGATCATCAACACGCCTTTGATTTGCTGGTGGGACTCCAGCTCACCGTTGATGGTATCAATTACCTTTTTCACGCGGCGCTCATAGCGGGCCCGATCAAAGTGCGGGAAGTGGTGCGGCAAAGCAAGCAAAATAGGCGCAGGCATGCCAGAGCCGATCACACAGAGCATCTCAGCGTTAGACAGCTCAAATAAACGTTTTTCAATCGGTACAGGGGCGACAAATTTGCCTTTTGCGGTCTTGAAGGTATCGTTTTTACGCCCAGAGATACTCAGGTAGCCTTCACTATCGAGTTCGCCTAAATCCCCCGTGTGTAGCCAACCATCCACCAAGGTTTCGGCTGTGGCTTCCTCATTTTTGTAATAGCCACTAAATAGGCCCTGACTTTTGACTAAGATCTCCTGATCATCGGCTATCTTGATTTCAACGCCGGGTCCTGCATTACCGACGGTGCCAATTTTGTCAGCCCTAAATGGATAGTTGAGTGTGCTGTATGCGTAGCTTTCGGTCATTCCCCAGGCTTCGGTGATATGTAGGCCCAGCTTCTCATACCAGCGCAATAGTGCTGGAGCAACGGGTGCTGATCCACAGCCCAATACGCGCGCTTGATCAAGGCCAAGGTTCTTAGCGATTTTCTTTTTAATCAAACCACCGACAAGAGGAATGCTCAGCAGCAGGTTAAGACGTGCATCTGGCAATTTCTCTTGAATGCGCTGTTGGAACAACGTCCACAGTCGCGGTACCGAAATGAAAAGCGTTGGGCGATGCATTTTGACATCTTCAATAAAGGTATCGAGCGACTCTGGGAACGCGGTTGGGATCCCGCCCATAATGGCCGACCCCATGATGTACACACGCTCTGTGATATGGGCCAATGGCAGATACGAGAACAAACGATCGTTCGGCTCGATACCAATGTGGTCGATCAGGCGTTGTGCGGACCAACAATAGCCGCCGTAGCTCAGAATGGCCCCTTTCGGGAGCCCAGAGGTGCCAGAGGTATACACTAGAGACATCACATCATTATCCAGATGGACCGGACGCTCTTCGGTAGGTTCGTGACTCGCGACTAAATCCTGCCAGTCATAATGGCAATCCACCGTAGGATATGGAAATGCGATAGTCTTAATGTGTGATAGGGTCTGTAACGACGCTTTTAGCGCTTTGGTGTCATCCAGTTTGCCGACAAACATGGCCTTAGATTCACTGTGCGTGACCACGTGCTCAATGGTGTCGCTGCCGGCCGTTGGAAAAATGGGCACGCTGATGTAACTGCCCATCATCATCGCCAGATCGGCAATAAACCATTCCGCACAGTTTTTAGAAATCAGCGCCACCTTGTCACCGGGTTGCAAGCCCATGTCACGTAATGCTGTGACCATGCGCATTGCCTGATCAGCGACGTCCGTAAAGGTATAATCAACGAAACGGCGCTCGCGAATTTGGCGTAAAAATACGTGGTTAGGGCGTTCGTCGGCCCAGCGTAAAATTTGATCGTGTGGTTTGATGTGTGACATTGGACTTCCTCGTTGTCGCAACGTGATTCATACGTCTAACTGTTATAATAATGTTAACTTACTGACCCTGCCTGCATTTACGCAAGGCAATTGTTTAAACATGTGTTCAAATTATGACTGTCGGCACTATTTACACCAATAAGTCCTCATTTTTTGGGCTGTTTTCACACATATCTATCAAGGTATTAGCAGAACTTTGATCCGCTTCAGCGAGTCTTTGGTGTGTTTCGTGTCAGGCTTTCTATTGCACTCTGTACTATCTTTATGGCGAGCCGTGGCGCAAATGCGTTGCCTGCCAATCTATTGCAACATGCAGACGATGACTGCCCGCCATGCTGACGGAGACTGGGGAGAACACATTACACATGCCAAAACGCAGTAAGGCCCAAACACAACAGACGATCGAGACCATTCTTGATGCCGCGAAGCAGCAACTCCTGACGTTGGGCTACGAGGGCATGTCGTATACCACCCTCAGTGAAGCGACGGGGGTATCTCGTACTGGGATCAGTCACCACTTTCCGCGCAAACAAGATTTTATGGCTGCGCTCGAACCTGTACTGCTCGATAGTTTGATGGGTACGCTAGAGACGGACGGAACCGTTAACCAGTTAATGCAAAGCTGGATGCAGGCGATGCATGCCGATGGTGAGTTCAAAGCCATTTTACGATTGTGTTTCTACTTGCTGATCAGCGGTAAAGCCGATAACGGTGTCGCCTTTCGCTGTTTACGTAAATTGCAGGCGGATTGTGAAAAGCAAATGAATACCGATCTGACCGTTGCTTTTTCACAGCTGCTAGGCGCCAGTTTATTGATGTGCCGGCAGTAAGCGGCACCGGTCCGTTGAGTCTGCATAATAATTGACATAACACGACGATATCACGCCATTCGCTTACCAAAATTTGACAGACAGGCGCGATGCCTTTTGATAAACTCGCCACGCTTTTACAGCACCAGACCTTTTTTGGAGATAACTATGAACAATACCGACCATCCTCCTAGTCGATACGGAGAAAAATAACTGCCGTTGGTATTGTGATCCTTCCTTTTACCAGCGCAGTCGCAGCTGGTTTTCCCGCTCTGTTTTTCTCCTTTCTCGATGTAACGCTTAATCACGCCCTTTCAGCGTGAGGTTCGTTGTTGATGGTCGTTACCTGTTGCCAATCGGGAGATTCGCCATGACGGTAATGAACAACACTTTTGACTACGCCACTGCGTTTTCCACTGCAGAAATCGTGGCGGCACGTAATGCGTTTTTACAATACGATATCGACAAGCAAGTCGAGCTGCTTACCGTGATGCCGGTTGAGGAGTCGATGGGCATTTTGCATCACTGCTCGGTGGCTCATGTACAGCATTTGCTTAATGCGCTGGATGCGCAGGGGTTTGACCGCGAAGCCCGTGAATATGCCAACCATTTAGGCTTTATTCACTCGGAAGCGGAACCAGCGAAAAGCTACCTCTCTACTGGCGTGTTTGCACATGTTAAGCAGCGGATTGGCTGGATTGTCGGACTTGCGCTGCTTGGTATCGTTTCTGGGATGATCATTGCTCAGTACGAAGATACCTTAAGCCAGCTCGTTCTGTTGGCTGTGTATATGCCAGTGATTGCGGCGGCGGGAGGCAATACCGGTTCCCAAGCGGCAACCTTGGTGGTGAGGGCGCTTGCAACGGGAGAGCTTCGCAAACGTCAGTGGCTCCAAGTGATTTGGAAAGAGGCCCGCGTCGCGGTATTTATTGGTGTGGCGATTGCTGCAGTCATGATGGTGAGGATTTTACTGTTCAACCACAACGCGACGGTCGGCGCGTTTGCATTGCACGATATTGCGGTTGCCATTGCGTTGGCCCTGTTTATTCAGGTGACCATCTCCACGACGCTTGGCGGATTGCTGCCGATTGTGGCGCGCGCATGTCATCTTGATCCTGCCGTATTGGTTAGCCCGGTGCTTGCGTCTGTGGTGGATATCTCCGGAATGTGGATTTATTTCACCGTGGTCAATACCTACCTAGGCATTGGTAGCTAGCCCGAAGAGTGGCGCCCATGTGGCGCCATTTTTTATCTACGCTTATGGTCAGTGATAGCGAGCTCGTAGGATTTTGCGTATTCGATACGCACTTAGCTTGATCTTACGCAGTAAATTGCTGGGTAACTGTGCTATCACTATCACAACAGTTGAATTATTAAAAAATATTTTAATAATGGGAAAGGCGGCGTGATGCCGCGATTCAATTTCTGCCAATAAGGTAACCCTATGAGTGATGCACTGGTACTCGTTATTAATTCAGGTAGCTCGTCGTTAAAATTTGCCCTGATGGATGCGCAAACTGG
This sequence comes from Salinivibrio sp. IB872, assembly GCF_001995345.1. Lineage (NCBI taxonomy): Bacteria > Pseudomonadati > Pseudomonadota > Gammaproteobacteria > Vibrionales > Vibrionaceae > Salinivibrio > Salinivibrio sp. IB872. The sequence goes on from NZ_MUFO01000001.1 coordinate 228,583, forward strand.
CGATGCTGTGATTTCCGGCGCTGGAGAGTGCTTTGGGCGCGATGACGCGCGGATGAGCTGGAAAGTCGACGGTGAAAAAACCGAGAAAACCTTAAGTGCAGGAAGCAACCACCACCAAGAGGCCATGGACATCATTGTGGGCCTTATCGAAAGCAACCAATTGAGTGATAAACTGCAGGCCGTTGGCCACCGTGTGGTACATGGCGGTGAAACCTTCAGCCAAGCCACCTTAATTGACGATGCTGTATTGGCGCAAATTGATGCGCTAAAAGCTCTGGCGCCACTGCATAACCCAGCACATGTGGTGGGCATTAAAGCGGCACGTAAAGCCTTCCCAAGCTTGCCACAAGTGGCGGTTTTCGATACGGCATTCCATCAAACGATGCCAGAAAAAGCTTACCATTACGCGATTTCGCGTCAGCTCTACAACGATTACGGTATTCGCCGCTATGGCTTCCACGGCACTAGCCATTACTACGTAAGTCGTGAAGCGGCAAAATGGCTTAACCAAGCGCCTGAACAAACCAACGTCATCACTGTTCACCTTGGTAACGGTGCCTCTTTGTGTGCGGTCAAAGACGGTCAAAGTGTCGATACCAGCATGGGCTTTACGCCTTTAGCCGGTTTGATGATGGGCACACGCTGTGGTGATATTGACCCATCTATTCTAGAGTTTTTGTCGAAAAAAGGGCTCAGCATGGATCAAATCCACCATGAGCTGATCGATAAAGCCGGTTTACTCGGTGTTTCGGAATTAACGAACGATTGCCGAGGCTTGGTCGAGGCGGCAGAGCAGGGCCATAAAGGCGCCCAATTGGCGCTAGAAATGTTCGCTTATCGCGTTGCAAAATTCATCGCAAGTTACATGGTGCCATTATCCCGTCTGGATGCGATTGTTTTCACAGGCGGAATTGGCGAAAACTCACTGCCAGTCCGTGAAATGATTCTCAAAGAGCTGGCCATTTTCGGCTACCAAGCGGATGCCGATGCCAACGCCGCCGCGCGTTTTGGTGCCGCAGGGCAGATCACCACCCAAGCGTCACCGCTTGCATTGGTGATCCCAACCAACGAAGAGCTAGTTATTGCTCAGCAGTCGGTAGAATTGTTGTAATTTAAAGCAAAAACAGATAATTAAAGGCGAGCTTTGTGCTCGCTTTTTTTGTGATCATATGTTGGATAGACCATCGCAAAGCGCGCGAATGGCGACACAGCGATTACTCACTACATGATTGCTGCAATTGCTCCTTAGTTAGCCAAGTTAGTGTTGGCTTGGTTATGCCCAGACACGTCTCAGTGCGATCATTGCTCGCAAGGTTTTGCCCCAAAGTCGTTTAGGTAATAGTTACATTAGAAAACTAGAGTGTCGACTTCGAGTTAGCATTGCTAATGCCTAACCGCCAGCTATGCCAGAGGATGATTTACACAATCTGAGGTCTTTCGAATACACACGCCAACTACTTTTTGCCGATGTACGAGATTCTTCAACACATTTCACATATCCTGCTTGGTCAACGCGATAACCCAAATATATTCTGTTTGTCAGGGATAAAACAGCTATAGAAAAGACGGTGATGAATGCATATCTCCACCAT